>NZ_LZKD01000241.1:0-69684 GCF_001668695.1 Mycobacterium sp. E2497 | reverse complement strand
CCGATCAGCTCGCGCGCCTGAGCGGTGTGCTCGGGGGTGGTCAGGTACGGGTGTGCCCCGGCGCTGCGCTCCGCGGACAGCTTGAGCACGCGGGGGCCGAGCGCGGCGACCACCCTGCGGTTGGTGGGCACCCCGTATTCGTCGAGCTGCTGCAGGTAGTCGGCCAGCGCGTCGTAGGGCTTGCGGTATTCGGTGTGCGCCTCGGGATGGCCGACGCCGATGCCGAGCAGGAAGCGGCCGGGGAAGGCCTTGTCGATGCGGTGGAAGGACTCGGCCACCGGCTTGGCGGCGGCGGTCCAGATGTTGACGATGCCGGTGGCCACCTGCAGGGTGGTCGTCGCGTCGAGCAGGGGCTCCACCCAGGCCAGCTCGGCCGGCGGCGAACCGCCCACCCAGACGGCCCCCGCGTGCTCAAGCTGTCCGCGGAGCGCAGCGCCGGGGCACACCCGTACCTGACCACCCCCGAGCACACCGCTCAGGCGCGCGAGCTGATCGGTCATGGTTGTTCCCAACCGGCGCAGCGGTGGCCCTATTCCGCAGGCTCCATGTCCACGATCGGCGGGGCCTCGAGGGGGAGCAAGACGATGAATCGGGTGTCCCCGGGCTTGGACTCGACCCGCAGGTCCCCGCGATGTTTCTTGGCGACGATGTTGAAGGCCAGGTCCAGCCCCAGGCCGGTGCCCTCCCCGACCGGCTTGGTGGTGAAGAACGGTTCGAAGATGCGTTGGCGCACGTCCTCGGGCACGCCGGGCCCGGTGTCGCAGATCTCGACACGCGCCATCTTCTCGCCTTCCCGGCAGGTGCGGATGGTCAGCGTGCCGCCCGCGTCGCCCATCGCGGCGATCGCGTTGTCGATGATGTTGGTCCAGACTTGGTTGAGATCGCCCGGATAGCAAGGGATTTCGGGAAGAGTTCGGTCCAGCTCCTTGACCACCGTGATGCCGGCATCCCGGCCCAGCCGGTCGGCGAACATCACCAGCGTGCTACGCAGCAGTTCGTGAATGTCGGCCACCTGGAAGGGGGCACGGTCCATCTGCGAATACTGTTTGGCGTCGGCGACCAGCGCCGAAATCCGCTTGCTCGCCTCCAGGATCTGGTTCAGCAGCAGCTCGCTCTCGACGGTGTACGTCAGCCACCGGATGGCTTTCTCGAGCGACGCCGACGCCCCGAGCTCCTCGGTGGCCGCGGCGATGCGCTCCAGCCAATCGGTGTCGATGCCCCCCTCGACGAAGGTGGGCGCGATGTCCCAGCCGCCCTCGATGCCGTGGCCGTCGAGCCATTCGCCGACGGCGTCTTCGCAGTCGGCGGTCTCGATGGCGGTCAGGTTCGCCGACGCCGCCTTGGCAACCTGGGCGGCGACCTCCTCCTGCAGGCGCACCAGCGCCCGCAGCGCCTCCGGGCTGACGGTCCCGTCGGCGAGCATCCCGAGTTTCTGGCGCATGCCGGCGACCCGCTGGCGCAGCTCCGAGGCCGCGCGGACGGTGGCCGCGGCGGGGTTGTTCAGCTGATGGGTCAGCCCGGCGGACAACTGGCCCAGCGCCAGCAGCTTCTCCCGGTTGTCGATGATCCGGCGGGTCCGTTCGAGTCCGACCGCCATCCCGTCGAGCAGGTGGACGGCCATCGGGAACTGGTCCTTCATGAACCGGGCGAACGCGGGCGCGTCGAGCACGAAGAACCGCGACGGCTTGGTGACGTACACCGTCGCGTCGTAGCTCTGATGCTGGGGCTGACCGGTGAACGCCCGCCACGCGCCGCAATACACCCCGCGCTGCGAGGTCCGGTTGGTCTCGATGTCCTGGCCGCCCGACAGCTTCGACATCACCAGCTCGCCGTCGAGGAGGACGTAGAGGCAGGTCGCCGCTTCGCCCTCGACGCAGATCGGGCCCGGCGGGTAGTTCTCGATGTGGCCGTTGGCGCACAACACCGCCAGCTGCTCGTCGGTGAGCGCCTCGAACAGGAACAGGCTGCGCAGCTCGTCGGGCTCGCAAGGAACTTGCGCGGTCATGCCGTCACGATTCCGCCAGGTAGCGGTGCACCAGCATCACGGCCATCGAACCCTCGCCGACCGCGGCCGCGACGCGCTTGGCGGACTCGGCCCGCACGTCGCCGGTGGCGAACACCCCCGGCACGCTGGTCTCGAGGTGGTGGGGCGGGCGGTCCAGCGTCCAGCCGCACACGTTGCGCAGGTCCGGCCCGGTGAGGACGAAGCCGTGGCTGTCGCGGGCGAGCACCCCGTCCAGCCACTCGGTGCGCGGCGCGGCGCCGATGAAGATGAACATCCGCCCGCAGGTGACCTCCTGGGTTTCCCCGGTCCGGTTGTCGACCAGGGTGAGCCGCTCCAAGTGGTCGTCGCCGACGGCGCGGTGCACCTCCGTGCAGGTGCGCACGGTGATGTTGGGCCGCTGCTTGATCTGCTGGATCAGGTAGTAGGACATCGAGGCGTCCAGCGACGGGCCACGCACCACGATGGTCACCGACTTGGCCTCCCGGGACAGGTACATCGCGGCCTGGCCGGCGGAGTTGGCCCCGCCGACGACGTAGACCTCCTCGCCCGCGCATTCCGACGCGATCGAGACGGCCGCCCCGTAGTAGACGCCGCGGCCGGTCAGGTCGCTGCAGCCCTCCGCCGGCAGCTGGCGGTAGGCGACGCCGGTGGCCAGGATGACCGCGTGGGCGTCGATCGAGCCGCCGTCGGCGAACCGCACCGTGCGCTTGGGGCCGTTGACCTCCAGCGCGGTGGCGGTGCGGGCGGTGATCAGCTCGGCCCCGAACTTCTCGGCCTGCCGCCGCGCCCGGTCGGCGAGCTGGCCGCCCGACACCCCGTCGGGGAAGCCGAGGTAGTTCTCGATCCGTGAGCTCTGGCCCGCCTGACCGCCCGTCGCCGTGCGTTCGATGAGCACCGTGCGCAGCCCCTCCGACGCCCCGTACACGGCGGCGGCCAGGCCGGCGGGCCCGCCGCCGACGACGATCAGGTCGTAGAACTCCTGCGACGGCGTGGTGGTCAGGCCCAGGGTGTCGGCCAGCTCCGCGTCGGTGGGTTCGACCAGGGTGTCGCCGCGTTCGGTGACGACGACGGGCAGCCGCAGGCCGTCCTCGCCGGCGGCCTTCAGCAGCCGCTGGCCGTCGGGGTCGTCGGCCATGAACCACGAGTAGTGCAGCCCGTTGCGGGCCAGGAAGTCGCGCACCCGCCAGGACCGCTCGGACCAGCGGTGGCCGATCACCTTGGTGTGCGGGATCGGGTGTTCCGGCGCCGCCCGCCAGGCGTCCAGCAGTCCGTCGATGACGGGATAGAACTTCTCCTGCGGCGGGTCCCACGGCTTGAGCAGGTAGTGGTCCAGGTCGACGACGTTGATCGCGTCGATGGCGGCGTGGGTGTCGGCGTAGGCGGTCAGCAGCACGCGGCGCGCGGCCGGGTAGAGGTCCATCGCCTGCTCGAGGAATTCGATGCCGCTCATCTGCGGCATCCGGTAGTCGGCGATCAGCACGGCGACCGTCTCGCCGCGCAGCTTGAGCTCCTTGAGCGTCTCCAGGGCGTCGGGTCCCGAGTCGGCCCGCACGATCCGATGCCGGTCACCGTATTGACGACGCAGATCACGGGCGACGGCGCGCGAGACCGAGGGATCGTCGTCGACAGTCAGCAGGACCGGCTTGCGAGGTTGAAGGGAGGAGGCTGCGGGGTTCGCGGGGCTCGTCATCGGGTTCAAGTATGCCCTCGTCAGGGCGTTGGCGGCAGGTCGAGGAGGCGGCTGGGCGGCCGACTCGATTTCGCCGTCCGCGATTTTGGTCAGGGGCCCTGACCAGGTATCGTGGGACAACGGTGCGTCATCCGCGCCGACTTTTTGCGTGCCCTGTCTTAGGAATTCCCTGGAATTTCCTGCCCTTGGCTCACGTTGCTAGTCGGGCGAATGCTGCGCCGGAATGGGCGCACATCAAGGATACGAAACCAAAGACGAGGATTGCTGAACAGATATGGCCAAGAAGGACGGTGCCATAGAGGTCGAGGGCCGCGTGGTCGAGCCCCTGCCCAATGCGATGTTCCGCATTGAGCTGGAGAACGGTCACAAGGTGCTCGCCCACATCAGCGGCAAGATGCGGCAGCACTACATCCGCATCCTGCCCGAGGACCGGGTGGTGGTGGAGCTTTCTCCCTACGACCTGTCCCGGGGCCGCATTGTGTACCGGTACAAGTAACAGCCCGAACCCAAGACAACGAGAAAGAACAGGATCGAACAGCCGTGAAGGTGAACCCGAGCGTCAAGCCAATCTGTGACAAATGCAGGGTGATCCGTCGGCATGGGCGGGTCATGGTGATCTGCTCCGATCCTCGCCACAAGCAGCGCCAGGGCTAGCGGCGATCGCACACAACTGAATGCAGACCTCCCAGCACCACTGAACTGCTCGCATCTTTAGAGATGGGCCAGTTCATCCACGTCCGGACGGAGGCCGGGCCCCGCCCCAGATTTGGAGCGGGAACGGGCTGGGAACAGACCTCCGCCTAGAAAAAGAGGAAACGCCACCTATGGCTCGACTAGTAGGCGTCGATCTGCCGCGCGACAAGCGGATGGAGATCGCGCTGACCTACATCTTCGGCGTCGGCCGCACCCGGTCGAACGAGATCCTGGCAGCTACCGGAATCGACAAGGACCTGCGCACCAGGGACCTGACCGACGACCAGCTGACCCACTTGCGTGACTACATCGAAGCGAACCTCAAGGTTGAGGGTGACCTGCGCCGCGAGGTGCAGGCCGACATTCGCCGCAAGATCGAGATCGGCTGCTACCAGGGCCTGCGGCACCGCCGCGGCCTGCCGGTGCGCGGCCAGCGGACCAAGACCAATGCGCGCACCCGCAAGGGCCCCAAGCGCACCATCGCAGGCAAGAAGAAGGCCAGGTAACCGCCCATGCCACCAGCCAAGAAGGCAGCCTCTGCGCCCAAGAAGGGGCAGAAGACCCGCAAGCGGGAAAAGAAGAACATCCCGCACGGCGCCGCGCACATCAAGAGCACGTTCAACAACACGATCGTGAGCATCACCGACCCGCAGGGCAACGTCATCGCCTGGGCGTCGTCGGGCCACGTCGGGTTCAAGGGTTCGCGGAAGTCGACGCCGTTCGCCGCGCAGCTCGCCGCCGAGAACGCCGCGCGCAAGGCGCAGGAGCACGGCGTGAAGAAGGTCGACGTGTTCGTCAAGGGCCCGGGCTCGGGCCGGGAGACGGCGATCCGCTCGCTGCAGGCCGCGGGCCTGGAGGTCGGCGCGATCTCCGACGTCACCCCACAGCCGCACAACGGCTGCCGTCCGCCCAAGCGCAGAAGGGTCTAGGGAAAGAATCATGGCTCGTTACACCGGACCCATCACCCGCAAGTCGCGCCGGCTGCGCACCGACCTGATCGGTGGCGACCAGGCCTTCGAGAAGCGTCCCTACCCGCCCGGCCAGCACGGCCGCGCGCGGATCAAGGAAAGCGAATACCTGCAGCAGCTGCAGGAGAAGCAGAAGGCCCGCTTCACCTACGGCGTCATGGAGAAGCAGTTCCGCCGCTACTACGAAGAGGCCACCCGCCAGCCCGGCAAGACGGGTGAGGAGCTGCTCAAGATCCTGGAAAGCCGACTGGACAACGTCGTCTACCGCGCCGGGCTCGCCCGCACGCGCCGGATGGCCCGCCAGCTGGTCAGCCACGGCCACTTCAGCGTCAACGGCGTGCACGTCAACGTGCCCAGCTACCGGGTGTCGCAGTACGACATCATCGACGTGCGGGACGGCTCGCTGAACACGGTGCCGTTCCAGATCGCCCGGGAGACGGCGGGCGACCGCCCGATCCCCAGCTGGCTGCAGGTGGTGGGGGAGCGTCAGCGGATCCTGATCCACCAGCTGCCCGAGCGGGCGCAGATCGACGTCCCCCTCGCCGAGCAGCTGATCGTCGAGTTCTACTCGAAGTAACAAGACTTTTCGGGCCGCCCGGCCCGGAAACCTCAACGGCATCAAATAGCGGGTGCCGAGAAGGAGAAGAAGAAACACCATGCTGATCTCTCAGCGACCCACACTGTCGGAAGAAGTACTGTCCGACAACCGCTCGCAGTTCGTCATCGAGCCCCTGGAGCCCGGATTCGGTTATACCCTGGGCAATTCGCTGCGCCGGACGCTGCTGTCGTCGATTCCCGGCGCGGCCGTGACCAGCATCCGCATCGACGGCGTGCTGCACGAGTTCACCACCGTCGCCGGGGTGAAGGAAGACGTCACCGCGATCATCCTGAACCTCAAGAGCCTGGTGGTGTCCTCGGAGGAGGACGAGCCGGTCACCATGTACCTGCGCAAGCAGGGCCCGGGCGCGGTCACCGCGGGTGACATCGTGCCGCCCGCCGGTGTCACGGTGCACAACCCCGAGATGCACATCGCGACGCTGAACGACAAGGGCAAGCTCGAGGTCGAACTCGTCGTCGAGCGCGGCCGCGGCTACGTGCCGGCGGTGCAGAACCGGGCCTCCGGCGCCGAAATCGGCCGTATCCCGGTCGATTCCATCTACTCGCCAGTGCTCAAGGTGACCTACAAGGTGGACGCGACCCGTGTCGAGCAGCGCACCGACTTCGACAAGCTGATCCTGGACGTCGAGACCAAGAGCTCGATCACCCCGCGTGACGCGCTGGCGTCGGCCGGTAAGACGCTGGTCGAATTGTTCGGCCTGGCACGCGAACTCAACGTCGAGGCCGAGGGCATCGAGATCGGGCCGTCGCCGGCCGAGGCCGACCACATCGCCTCGTTCGCGCTGCCGATCGACGACCTGGACCTGACGGTGCGGTCGTACAACTGCCTCAAGCGCGAGGGTGTGCACACCGTCGGCGAGCTGGTCAGCCGCACCGAGTCCGACCTGCTCGACATCCGCAACTTCGGTCAGAAGTCGATCGACGAGGTGAAGGTCAAGCTGCACCAGCTGGGCCTGTCGCTCAAGGACAGCCCGGCGAGCTTCGACCCGTCGCAGGTCGCCGGCTACGACGTGGCCACCGGCACGTGGTCCACCGAAGGCGCCTACGACGACCAGGACTACGCGGAAACCGAACAGCTGTAAAGGCCGTCCGGTGACGATGCGGCCGCTGAGGAACCGGACACCTACAACAGAAGCCCGTCCCGGCCCTACCTGATACGGGGGCCGGCCCCCAATGAGGAGATAGTGCAATGCCCAAGCCCACCAAGGGCCCCCGCCTCGGCGGGTCGTCTTCGCACCAGAAGGCCCTGCTGGCCAACCTGGCCACGTCGCTGTTCGAGCACGGCCGGATCAAGACGACCGAGCCCAAGGCGCGCGCCCTGCGGCCGTATGCGGAAAAGCTGATCACGCATGCGAAAAAGGGCTCGTTGCACAACCGGCGAGAGGTGCTCAAGAAGATCCGCGACAAGGACGTGGTGCACGCCCTGTTCGCGGAGATCGGGCCGTTCTTCGCCGACCGCAACGGCGGCTACACCCGCATCATCAAGGTCGAGCCGCGCAAGGGCGACAACGCCCCGATGGCGGTCATCGAGCTGGTGCGGGAGAAGACGGTGACGTCCGAGGCGGACCGGGCGCGTCGCGTCAAGGCTTCCAAGAAGTCTGACGCGCCCGTCGCCGCGGCGGCAGCCCCTCAGGCGGCGGTCGAGCCCGAGGAAGCCGTCGGCCCGACGGCCGACGAGGTGACCGAGACGGCCGAAGCCCCTGAGACCGGCGACGCCGGCGAGGCCACCGAAGCCCAGGCCAAGGCCGAGGAGAAGGCCGACAAGGCCGTCGCCGCGCGGGCCGAAGCCGAAGAGGCCGCCGAGGCTGACGAGGCTGACGAGAGTTAGCGACGCCGTCCGTCTGCGGCTCGACATCGCCTATGACGGAACGGAATTCGCAGGCTGGGCGCCCCAGTCCGGCCAGCGCACCGTCGCCGGAGTGCTCGACGAGGCACTGACCACCGTCTTCCGCACGCCGATGCGGCTGCGGGCTGCCGGGCGCACCGACACCGGTGTGCACGCCACGGGCCAGGTGGCCCACGTCGATGTGCCATCGGACGCGCTGCAGTACGCCTACCCGCGCTCGTCGCGCGCGGGCGAGTCGGAATTCGAGCCGTTGGTGCGCCGGCTGGGCCGGTTTTTGCCCACCGACGTCCGGGTGCTCGGCATCGCCCGCGCCCCAGCGGGTTTCGACGCGCGGTTCTCGGCCCTGCGGCGCCACTATGTGTATCGGCTGTCGACCGCCCCGTACGGGGTGCAGCCGCAGCTGGCCCGTTACGTCACCGCCTGGCCGCGTCCCCTGGACGTGGACGCGATGGCCGCCGCGTCGCGAGAGCTGGTGGGACTGCACGACTTCGCCGGGTTCTGCCGGCATCGCCCGAACGCCACCACCATTCGCGAACTGCTGCGCCTGGAGTGGTCACGCGACGGCGACCAGATCACCGCGCACGTCAGCGCGGACGCGTTCTGCTGGTCGATGGTGCGCTCGCTGGTGGGGGCGCTGCTGGCCGTGGGCGAACACCGCCGCCCGGTGTCGTGGTGCCGCGAATTGCTCACCGCCACAAGCCGATCCAGCGACTTCGCGGCCGCGCCGCCGCACGGGCTGACGCTGGTGGGCGTCGACTATCCGGCCGATGACCAGCTGGAGGCGCGCAACCTGATCACCCGGGACCTGCGCACCCGCTAAACCTTCTTCGCGACGAAATCGGCGGCCTGGTTGGTCAATCCGGGCACGTAGCTCAGGTGCGACGCCCACCGGGTGCCGGGTGAGCAGATCGGGTCGCCCGGGTTGCACAGGTCGATGGTCTTGCCGGCGAATTCCGGGGTCAGGGCGCTCATCAGCTGGCCCGCCCGGCTCGACGGATTTCCGAACAGCGCCACGGCCGCGACGTGATCGGCGGCCGCGGGCGGCAGCGGCTGGCGGAAGCCCAGGCCCGGCAGCGGTGCGGCCGTGACGATGTCGACGACGGCGGCGCCCTGCGAGTACCCGCCGAGCACCAGCTTGGTGTTGGGGCAATTGCCGGCCATCTGCTGGATGTGGTTGCTGGCGTCGTTGGCGCCGTCGGCGGCGGCCAGGAAGTCCTTGTTCGCCGGGTAGTTTACCCCGTACGAGCCAACGCTTTTGGAAGTCTGCTGGCGCAGCGAGTTGACGAACGCCCCGCCGACCTTGCCGACACCGGGCGGTTCGTCGGTTCCGCGGGCGAACACCACCTCAACGCCGGGGCAGGACGCGAAGGCCTGCGGAAGCAGTTGGGGAGCAACCACTATCGCGGCGCCCGCGAGCAGCCCGGCGCCCAGCGTCAACGGAATGAGCCGCACCCCACGATGTTAGGGGCGCGTTGGTCTCGCGCCAGTAACGATTCAGACGAGAGGTGCTTGCGGTGTCACCGTGGTCGGCGCCGCCGGCGTGGGCGCGGGGTCGGTTCCGCCGTGGATCGAGGGCGGCGACCCGGGCGGGGTCTGCTGCCCGTACACCGGCGACGGCGTGGCGCCGGGCTGGTTCGGGACGGGGCCCAGCGGCGGCCCGAACGCGGGGCTGGACGGGCTCGAGCCGGCCAGTTTCTGGGCGACGAACGCCGCGGCCTGGGTGGTGTAGACGGGGACATAGCCCTCGGTGTGCCCGCTCCACTCGTTACCGGGGCCGGCGTGGCAGATCGGGTCGTTGGGGTTGCAGTAGTCGGCGGCCTTCGAGCCCAGCAGCGCGCTCTGGGTGGGCAGCGTGCCGCCGGCGCGGTCGGCCACGTCACCGAAGGTGACGACGGCCGCGATGTTGTTGGCGTACTGCTCTGGCAGCTTGTTGCCCCAGCTGATGCCGCCGATCGGGACGCCGGCCACGATGTCCATCACCGACGCGCCCTGCGAGTAGCCGCCCAGCACGATCTTGGTGTTGGGGCACGTTTCCACGCTCTTCTTGACGCGGTCGATGGTGTCGTTGGCGCCGTCGCCGCCGTGCAGCTGCAGCTTGCTGGCGGCGTAGTTCACGCCGTAGGGCAGGATGTTCAGGCCGGTCTGCTGGCGCAGCGAGTCCACCAACGCGTCGCCGACGCGGCCCAGGCCGGCCGGTTCGTTGGTGCCGCGGGCGAAGATCACCTCGACGTCCGGGCAGTCGAACGCCTGCGCGACCGGCGCCGCGGCGGGGGATAACAGCAGGCCAGACGCGGTGACCAGCGCAGAGCCCCCAAGCCCGACGCAGCGACCTATCCGGTGAGAAAACACGCCGTAACTTTACCTACCCTAAGCACGGTTCGAAAGTTCGCTGACCTGTGGATCAGCTAAGCGGCCCCTCGGCCGGCCGCTCTACCGTGTGCGCAACGACTACGCACGCTGGGGGATCGGTGCCGGCTCAGCAGACCACGTGGCTGCACATCAGCGGCTACCGATTCCTGCTGCGCCGTATCGAGTGCGCGTTGCTGGGCGGAAACATCCACACCCTCGTCGCCCGCTCGCGTGCGCCGGCGGCGGCGCTGACGGTCGGGTCCGTGCTGGCGGCGATCGCCGTCGCGGGAGTCACGCTCGTCGCGCTGCTGCGGCCACGGGTGGCGCTGGACGACGCCCAACTGGTGATGGGACGAGAGTCCGGGGCGCTGTATGTGCGGGTCGGCGACACCTGGCACCCGGTGCTGAACCTAGCGTCGGCGCGGTTGATCGCCGCGACGGCCGCCAACCCCCGGCCGGTGCCCGAGGCGGACCTGGCGCGCGTCAAACGCGGGCCGCTGCTGGGCATCCCGGGCGCGCCCCAACTCATCGGCCGGCCGTTGGCGGCGGACGAGTCGGCGTGGAGGATCTGCGATGCGGCGGGGGCCGGCGCGACCACCGTGATCGTCGGCCGGACCGACGAGCCGACGATCCCCCGCCCAGGTTCCGGGCAGGCCCTTCTGGTCGCACCCACCGGGGGTTCGCCGGCCTACCTGCTCTACGACGGTCAGCGTGCGGTGGTAGATGTCGCCGACGCCGCGGTGGTGCGCGCGCTCCGGTTGGAAGGGCGCACGCCGCGGACCGTCTCGCCGTCGTTGCTGAACGCGATTCCCGAGGCGCCGCCGATCAGGGCGCTCCGGATTCGCGGCGCCGGCGACGAGGCGGCCGCGATGCCCGGATTTGCGGTGGGCAGCGTGGTGCGCGTCGTGCGGGCCGGGGGTGACGAGTATTACGTCGTGCTGGCCGCGGGGGTCCAGCGCATCGGAGAGGTGGCTGCCGATCTGCTGCGCTTCGGCAACTCCCGGAGCACCGCCAACGTGGTCACGGTGGCACCCGACGCCATCCGCGCGGCTCCGATCGTCGACTCGCTGCCGGTGGCCGGCTTCCCGGACCGGGCGCCGGCACTCTCGGACGACGGCGGCACGTTGTGCGTCTCCTGGCAGGCCGCGGCGCCGGGGCGATCCGGCGTCACGTTCCTCGGCGGCGGCGGGCTCCCACTGCCGGCCGGTCATACGCCGCTGACCTTGTCACAGGCCGACGGCCACGGCCCCGCGCTGGACGCCGTGTACGTGCCGCCCGGCCGGAGCGCCTACGTGCGCGTCGGCGCACGCTACCTGGTCACCGACAGCGGGGTGCGGTTCGCGATCCACGATGACGACGCCGCGCGCGCCCTCGGGCTGCCTGTGCCGAATCCCGCGCCCTGGTCGGTCCTGGGGGTGCTGCCGGCGGGACCGGAGCTGAGCAAAGAGAAGGCCTCAATCGCCCGCGACTCGGTGCCGCCGAGCCCGTAGGCGGCTCGCGGCCAGCCCGGCGGCCAGCGCCATCCCCAGTAGGGCGAGGCAGCCGGCGGTGCCGCGCAACGCGGTGTTCCGCGCGTGGGCATCCGGCGACGCGACCGGCGCCGGCGGGGCGATCGGCGCGGGCGCCCGTGGCGGCGTGGTCGCGGCGAGACCGGCATCGGTGCTGACGGCCGCGAGCGCGTCGACGGTGCCGCTGCCGACGAGCGGATCCCAACCCCCGGGTGGGTGATGCGCCGTCGACTCGATGCGCTGCATCACCTGGCGCGCCGTCAACGCCGGGAACCGGGATCGGATCAGTGCGGCCAGCCCGCTGACCACCGGTGCGGCGTAACTGGTGCCGGACACCGGTTCCGAGCCCAGCGGCGTCACCGCCTCGCCGGGGGCCGCGACGTCCACCCAGGGGCCCGCAAGCGTGAATGCCGATGGCGCACCCGCGGCATCCACCGAACCGACCGTCAGCACGTAGTCGTCGTACCACGCCGGGCTGACCGCGACCGTGACGTTGTCCCAGCCGGCATCCTGGCGCTGGGGCGGGCACTGCCCGGCTCCGCCGGTGTTGCCCGCCGCGGCCACGACGACCGCATTCTTGACGTCCACGGCGTAGGCCAGCGCGGCGCCCAGTGCGCGGTCATCCAGCGCCGACGCGATCGGAACGCAGGCAACCGAGGAGATGTTGATCACCGATGCGCCGAGGTCCGCGGCGGTGCGGACGGCTCTCGCCATGGTGTCGACGTCACCGACACCTGCGCGGGACCGATCTTTGGCGGGGGAGAACCTGGGGCTGGACTGCCGAATGCTGATCAAGGTGGCTTCGGGCGCCATCCCGCTCAAGCCTGGCGCCGTCGAATCCTCTGTCGCGCCGATGATCCCGGCCACCAGGGTGCCGTGCGCGTCGCAGTCCTGGGTGCCGTCGCCGGTGGACACGTAGTCGCCGCCGGGCACGACGTCGGGTAGCAGGCGGTGGCGCGAAACGCCGGTGTCGATGACCGCGACTCGTTGCCCCGCACCGCGGGTCAGCCGCCACACCCGCGCCAGCTCAGGGAGCAATGCCGGCCGGTCGGGCGCCGACCCCGCCGTCATCGTGGCGCACGTCTCGCGTTGCACCGTGGGCCACGGTGGGGCAGGGCGGGCGGGCTTCGGTAACCACTGGTCGTCGACCTTGGGAGGCGAAATCGCCTGCGCCGGTGGTATCCCGGTGGCCACCACCGCCACCACCGCCACCAGTGCCAACGCCGACAGGATGCGCGCGCCGCGCGACCCCCTCACGCGAGATTCAATCCCCGGACGGTGCCATAGAGCCCACAGACCCATAAGGTCAGCGGGACCATTGCGGCCAGCGCCAGCCACTCCAGCGCCTGGACGCTTCGTCGGGCAAGCGGCGGCAGCGATATCGCGGGAGCGACGAAGCCGAGGTACATCGCCGCGGCGGCCAGCGTTGCCGTCCCCGCGGCAAGCCATGGCCCGCGCCCCGAGGTGTTGAAGGCGGCAACGCCGAAGGTTGTTCCTACGACTCCGATCCCGGCCACGACGAACGCCGGCATCCGTCTGCTGTCACTGGAGTGCGCCCGCATCAGTAGCAATGCGCCGGTGATGGCGCCGAACGCCATGCACGACAGGCGGGGCGCTCCGGCTGCCACGGTGACGGCGGCACCGACGGCCGCCGATGACGAAAACCCCGCGAGGAGACTCGACAGCCAGGCGTCGGCGCGGAGCGTTTGGGCCGCCAGGCGCGCCTCGGCGCCGGTCCTGTCGGCGTCCGGGGTCGGCGGGAGCTGGGGTGACAAACCCGCCAAGACGACCGATACCCGTGCCGCAGCCCCGAGCAGGCCGAGCGACACCAGTGCCGATGCCGCGCCGATGGTGTGCGGCGGGGCGGCAGTGAGCACGCCCACCAACGCGGCCACCGCGACAACCGTCGCGAGGCACGACGCCGCGGTCACCGCGACCACGAAGCGGCCGGCGGATCGTGTCGCCAGTACGCAGGTGGCGGCCGCGGCCGTCGCGGCCAGCAGGACATGGCAGACACCCGGGGTGCCGGGAACCGCCAGGAACCCGGCAACCCCTGCGAACGCGGTGGCGATCGCGCTGAGAGCCAGCCCGGCGACCGCGTCCCGGTAGACCCGGTGGGCGACCGCGGCGGAGAGCAAGGCGAACAGCGCCGCGACCGTCGTCACCCCCACCGTGGCGTGGGCGTCGTGGGCGCCGGGAACGTTTCGGGCCAGCGCCAGGGCACCGACGACGGTCAGGCCGCCCGCGGTCATCGCACCCGCGATCCGGGCCGCCAGTCGACGCCGCGCGTCCGCCTTGTGATCCGCCACCAGTGCCTCCGACACGGCCTCCGCGACGTCGTGGTGACGAGCGGCGGGCGGCGGAGCCGACGGCCGGCTCAGCAGCAGGACGTCGCCGTCAGCAATTCCGCTCTGGGCGAGCGTCTTCGACGGGTCCAAAGCGGCGGACCCGGGGAGTGACAGGTGATAGCGCCGGGCGGACAGGTCGCCGCCGGCATCGCCGGCGTCCAGGAGGTCCACGATCGACGGGGTCAGCACGGCGAGGGGAATCCCGGCCGGGAGTGCCAGGTCGGCGGCGGCGGCGCCGGAGTGGATCGAGACACGGCACAGCCCCGAATCGGTTGCACGCAATGGTGGCCCCTTCGGTTGGAATGCCGTGAACATAGCCAGGTTTCGGGCTTCGGGTATGCCGCTGTGCACAGGTGAATTGTCGTCGTCGCCGGTGCTGCCTACCGTGCGTCCAACGGGAGGACGGGATGACCCAAGGTTTCGTGCCGGTGGCGCGGCGGCCACCGCCTGCGGTGGCTACCGCGGACCTCGTCGTCGAAGCGCCGCCCGACCCACCGCATCTGGCGGCAGCCCGCCTTTTGCCCCTCCTGTTGCCGGCCGTGCTGGGGCTCGCCGGGGTGGGGGTCATGGCGGCGGCGTTGCGGTCAGGGCCGGGTGGCGGCCGCCCTCCCATGTTGTTGGCGTTCCCCGTCATGATGCTGGCTTCGTCGCTCGTGACCGTCCTGTCCGGGCGTACCAGCCGCCGGAGTGGTGGCATCGAAGCCGCTCGCCTCGACTACCTCGGATACCTCAGTAGGCTGCGCGCCACGGTCATGGAAACCGCCGCCGCGCAGCGTCTCTCGCTGGGCTGGCGTCACCCCGACCCGGACGCGCTGTGGACATTGATCGGTGGGCCCAGGATGTGGGAGCGGCGAGCGGCGGATCCCGACTTCTGCGTCGTCCGGGTGGGAATCGGAGCCCAGCCGCTCGCCACCCCTTTGGTAGCCCCACCGGTGGCCGAGTCCGGTGATCCGGTCACCGTGGCCGCCTTGCGTCGCTTCCTGGCAACGCATTCCACGATCGTCGCACCGATCGTCGTCGGCCTGCGCGGAAGTCCGCGCGTCAGGATCGACGGTGATGTGACCGCGGCGCGCGGGCTGCTGCGCGCGATGCTCTGCCAACTCGCCGTCCTGCATCCCCCGAATCAGCTACTGATCGTCGCGGTGATCAGCGACCGGAACCGCTCGGAGTGGGAGTGGCTGAAATGGCTGCCGCACAACCAACACCCGGCCGCGTCGGACGCGGTGGGCGAGGTCCGGATGGTCTATCGCAGCGTGGGGGAGGCGCACGACGCGCTCGCCGGCGCGCGGCCTGCGCACGCGGTGCTGGTCGCCGACGTGGACCAGACTGTCGCCGGGTGCGCGGGCGCGACCGTCGTCGAACTCGGCGGCGGTCCTGCCGGGACGCCGGTCACCGTGATCCTTGCGGATGAGACTCATCAGCCGTCGCGGCCGGACCGGATGGAGCCCATGGACGCGCTGGTATGCGCCCGCCGGCTGGCGAGATACCGGGCCGGCGCGACCGTTCACGGCGGGGACGGCGCGGACTGGCCGGCCCTGTTGGGGATCGGCGACGTGAGCCGATTCGATCCTGTCGCGACGTGGCGGAGCCGAGTCCACCGCGATCGGCTCCGCGTCCCGATCGGGACCAGTGCCGACGGCGCGCGGCTGGAACTGGATATCAAGGAAGCCGCCGAAAACGGCATGGGCCCGCACGGGCTCTGCGTCGGCGCCACGGGGTCGGGCAAGTCGGAGTTGTTGCGCACGATCGCGCTGGGCATGATGACGCGCCATCCTCCGGCTGAGCTGAATCTGTTGTTGATCGATTTCAAAGGAGGCGCAACGTTTCTCGATTACGCGCGTGCTCCGCACGTGGCGGCGGTGATCACCAATCTCGCCGACGAGGCCCCGCTGGTGGCTCGGATGCGCGACGCCCTGGCCGGTGAAATGAATCGCCGGCAACGGCTGCTGCGCGAATCGGGCTGCGTCAGCGCCGTGGCGTATGAAGCCAGGCGCCGTGCGGGTGCGGCAGCACCGGGCCTGCCCACCCTGTTCATCATCGTCGACGAGTTCTCCGAGTTGCTCAGCCAGCACCCGGATTTCGCCGACATGTTCGTGGCGATCGGGCGGCTCGGCCGGTCACTGGGCATGCACCTGCTTCTGGCCAGCCAGCGGCTCGACGAGGGCAGGCTGCGGGGACTGGACGCCCACCTGTCCTATCGGATCTGCCTGAAAACCCTGTCGCCCAGCGAATCACGCGGCGTGCTGGGAACGCTCGATGCGTACGAATTGGGGAACGAGCCGGGGGCGGGCTACCTGCGCACGAGCGTGGGCGAGCTGATCCGCTTCTCCTCGGCGTACGTATCGGGACCGACCGCCGCCCACGCACCGGACGCGGGGCCCGTGGCGACTGCTTCCGTGCAGCGGTTCGGCACTCACACGGTCGGCGCCATCACCCGCGCCCAAGGGGCCGGTGTGCCGTCGGAGCGGACGGTCCTGCAGGCCGTTTTGGACCGGCTGGCCGGTCACGGGCCGCCCGCGCACCCCGTCTGGCTGCCACCGCTGGACGCGGCGCCGGCGTTGCATGCGGTGCTTCGCGACGGGATGCCCGCGCGGTGCGAGCTGACGGTTCCCCTCGGCATCGTCGACCGTCCCTTCGAGCAGCGGCGGACGCCGCTGTTGATCGATTTGCGCGGTGCCGCGGGCAATGTGGCGGTCGTCGGAGCGCCCCAATCGGGGAAGTCGACGGCGCTGCGCACCCTGGTCACGGCGCTGGCGGCCACTCATGGGGCGGACCGGGTGCAGTTCTACTGCCTGGACTTCGGCGGCGGAATGCTGACGTCGACACGCGCGATCCCGCATGTCGGCGCGGTTGCCGGCAGGACCCAACCGCGGCTCGTCACGCGGATCGTTGCCGAATGCGAGTCGGTCATCCGTTCGCGGGAAGCCATTTTCAGCGACCGCGGAATCGGCTCGATGGCGGAATACCGTCGCCTTCGGGTGCAGCACCAGGCGTTCGCGGACGATCCGTTCGGGGACGTGTTCCTCGTCGTCGACGGCTGGGGGAATATGCGTGAGGAATTCGGAACGCTGGAGGCATCGGTCATCGCCATTGCGAGTCAAGGGCTTTCGTTCGGCGTGCATGTCGTGTTGGCGGCGTCGCGGTGGGCCGAGATCAGGCCGGCCCTGAGGGACCAGATCGGCACCCGCATCGAGCTGCGGTTGGGTGACCCCGCCGATTCCGAGTTGGACCGCAAAGCGGCCCAACATGTGCCCCATGGCAGACCGGGCCGCGGTCTTTGCGGTGACGGGTCGCACATGATGATCGCCTTGCCGCTGGCCGAGATTGGCCCGAGCGAGTCCGTTGCGCCGCCGATTCCGTTGCTTCCGGAGCGGGTGGAGCGTGACACCGTCGCGGACCGGGCGGGCGACCGTATCCTCCTGGGCATCGACGAGCGTCGGCTGCAGCCGGTGACGTGTGACTTCGACCGGCAGCCTCATTTGTTGATGCTCGGCGACAAAGGGTGCGGGAAGACCGCGGCGCTGCGGACGCTGTGCCGCGAGATCGTCCGGACGCAGAGCCCGACGCAAGCCCGTGTCGTGATCGTCGATTTCCGGCGCTCGCTCCTCGGTGTCGTCGAGTCGGAGCATCTCGGCGGCTACGCCACGTCACCCGGCGCGCTGGCCGCACTGCTGCCAGATCTGCTCGACCTGCTGCGGCGGCGTATGCCTCCGCCCGGCGCGACCCAGGCGCAACTGGCTACCGGGTCCTGGTGGTCCGGTCCGGACATCTATTTCGTCGTCGACGATTACGAACTGGTCGCCACCCTGGCCGGTAACCCGTTGGCGCCGCTCACCGAATACCTGCCCTACGCAACCGATCTGGGCCTGCATCTGGTCATAACCCGGCGGAGCGGCGGTGCCGAGCGCGCGATGTTCGAGCCTCTGCTGGCCGGATTGCGCGACTTTGGCTGCACGACGCTGATGATGAGCGGATTCCCCGGCGAGGAGGTGCCGTTCGGCTCCCGTCGCCCCACGCGGTTGCCGCCCGGACGCGGTGTCCTGCTCACCGGTGACGGCGACGAACAGCTTGTCCAGGTGGCCTGGAGCGCGCCGTGAAAGCGCATCGCGCCGTCATCGAGGCCGGTCCCGCCACGATCCGTCGATTATGTTGCGGCACAGGTGCGGTCGTCGACGGCGCGCCATCCGAGGTCGTCGACGCGGCGCTTGGCGCGATCGACGATCCGGTGGCGCTGGTGGGTGAGCGTCCGGTTGCGGTGGCTTCGCTGTGGACCGCCGCCCTGCGGTCGGCGATCTGCAAGGACGGCAAGGGTGCCGTCGTGCTGCACCCATCCTGGTGGCCGTCGTCGCGCATCAAAATCCTGAGCTCGGCCGCGGCCACCGTGTCCGACGGCGCGCTCGTGCGGCCGCGGTCGTGGTTGCTCAGGCGGGCCGCCCATACCGATGCCGAACCGACGCTCGTGGAGATCACCGGCGGGATGGTGGTGATCGGTGGTGATCGTGTCGTCGCCATACCGCGCCGCCCCCCGCGCCCCGTAGCCGACGAGGTGCTGGCCGCCCTCGCGCGCATCCCCGGGGACGTCGTGCTCATCGACGCGCCGAGCGAGGTCCCCGGGGCGCCGGCTCTGGCCGCGGCGATCGCCCATGGCGCGAGCGGCATCGGACGGACGGCGCTGCACATCGACGACGCAGGACTGGCCCGGCTGGCCCGATCGGCGGTGTCCGATGTGGACGAGCCGGCCGGGCCACGCGGTCGCGGCGATCGTGCCCCGGGCCGCGCGCGGACCCTGGGCGGCCTCGGCGCGGCCGCCATGGTGCTTGCCGCGGCGGCCCCGGCCCTGGTTGGCCGGCATGGCGCGTCGGCCCCACCGCAGGTGGACGCGCCGCCGACCACGTTTCTCGTCGAGGGCCGGGTGGCGGTGACAGTGCCGGCGGGCTGGCCCACGCAGCGGGTGACCGGCGGGCCGGGATCGGCGCGAGTGCAAGTCACCTCGCCGTCGGATCCCGAAGTGGCCTTGCACGTCACACAGTCGCCGGTCACCGCCGAAACGTTGAGCGGCACCGCCGAGCGATTGAGACGCGCCATCGACGCGGAGCCCGCGGGATCGTTCGTCGACTTCGATCCCACCGGGACCAGCGCCGGCAGGCCCGCGGTGACGTACCGCGAAGTCCGCGCCGGTCACGAGGTGCGGTGGACGGTGCTGCTGGACGGGCCGGTGCGGATCAGCCTTGGGTGCCAGAGCCGGCCGGGCAAGGAAGAGGCCGTCCGTGCTGTCTGCGAGCAGGCGGTGCGGTCGGCGCACGCGATCGGATGAACTCCGGATCGGATGGAACCGAAAGGGCGTCGACGCGGTCGAATTGAGTATGGCTACACCGAACACACTGAGCACTGACTTCGACCTGATGCGGTCGGTCGCCGGGACCACGGACGCCCGCAACGAGGAGATCCGGGCCATGCTGCAGGCGTTCATCGGCCGCATGAGCGAAGTGCCGCCGTCGGTGTGGGGCGGGGCCGCCGCAGGGCGGTTCAAAGAGGTGGTGGATCGCTGGAACGCCGAGTCGTTGCGGCTTTATCACGTCCTGCATGCGATCGGCGAGACCATCCGGCACAACGCGGCCGCCCTGCAGGAGGCCGGCCACGACCACGCGACCCACATCGCCGCCGCGGGCGGAAACCTCTAGTCGAAAGGGTTCACCCGTGGAATCGGCGCTGTCCTATAACTTCGGCGAAATCGAATATTCGGTGCGCCAGCAGATCCACACCACGTCGGCCCGTTTCAATGCCGCGCTGGAGGAGCTGAGGTCGCAGATCGCCCCGTTGCAGCAGTTGTGGACCCGCGAAGCGGCCGCCGCCTACCAGGTCGAGCAGCAGAAGTGGCACCAGTCCGCGACGGTGCTCAACGAGATCCTGGTCGAGCTCGGAAACGCGGTGCGCGACGGCGCCGAAGAGGTGGCGAACGCCGATCGGCGGGCGGCCGGCGTCTGGGGTCGGTAGCCGCACGCACCCATGATCGTCTGTGTGGTCCCGGCGGAGGAGAGCCGCTGGGACCACACAGTCATTTTGACCTGCGGGGACGCTCATCGGTAAGCTGCTCGGTTGGCGTGCGGTACGCCGGGTCTCGGGTCAATGTCGGTCGCCGAGAACCCCTCCTTCTGGACCCACCGCCAACGCCTGACCGGCACCCGGCTCGACCCGGGATCCACCTCGAGAAAGAAAAGGTAAGCGCTGTGCCCACCTACGCGCCAAAGGCGGGTGACACCACGCGGTCGTGGTACGTCATCGACGCCACGGACGTAGTGCTTGGCCGCCTTGCCGTCGCGGCAGCCACCCTGCTGCGCGGCAAGCACAAGCCGACGTTCGCCCCCAATGTCGACGGCGGTGACTTCGTCATCGTCATCAACGCCGACAAGGTCGCCCTTTCCGGCGACAAACTGCAGAGCAAGCTGGCTTACCGCCACTCGGGGTATCCCGGCGGTCTGCACTCGCGCACCACCGGCGAGCTGATGGAGAAGCACCCCGACCGCGTCGTCGAAAAGGCGATCGTCGGCATGCTGCCCAAGAACAAGCTCAGCCGTCAGATCCAGCGCAAACTCCACGTCTACGCCGGCCCGGAGCACCCACACGCCGCTCAGCAGCCGGTTCCGTACGAGATCAAGCAGGTGGCCCAGTGACCGAAACGACCGAGGCCCTGGACACCACGGCCACCCCGGAAACACCGGACGTCCCGGCCGAGGCGCCCGCGCCCGCGGCCGCCGAATCCTTCGTGTTCGACCGGCCCATCCAGACCGTCGGCCGCCGCAAGGAGGCCGTGGTGCGGGTGCGCCTGGTGCCCGGCACCGGCAAGTTCGACCTCAACGGCCGCAGCCTGGAGGACTACTTCCCCAACAAGGTGCACCAGCAGCTCATCAAGGCCCCGCTGGTCACGGTCGACCGGGTGGACAGCTTCGACATCTTCGCCCTGCTCCATGGCGGCGGGCCGTCCGGCCAGGCCGGGGCGCTGCGGCTGGGCATCGCCCGGGCGCTGATCCTGGCGCAGCCCGAGGACCGGCCCGCACTGAAGAAGGCCGGCTTCCTCACCCGTGACCCGCGTGCCACCGAGCGCAAGAAGTACGGCCTGAAGAAGGCCCGCAAGGCGCCTCAGTACAGCAAGCGCTGATCAACCATCACGTTCTGGCCGCAACGGGGCCTCAAACTGGGGCGTCCCGCGCCTCCGTCGGCGTGTCTGCGCCCAAACGCGCCCCGTTTCGGTCAGAAAAGAACGGGCACGTTAGGTGAACGACCGCCAACTGTGAGAGGTTTTTCCGCATGGGTCGACTATTCGGCACCGACGGTGTCCGCGGGGTCGCCAATCGCGAGTTGACCGCGGAGCTGGCACTCGAGCTGGGCGCCGCCGCCGCGCGGCACCTGGCCAGCGCGGGCGGGCCCGGCCGGCGGGTCGCCGTGATCGGGCGCGACCCCCGGGCCAGCGGCGAGATGCTGGAGGCCGCCGTGATCGCCGGGCTGACCAGCCAGGGCGTCGACGCGCTGCGGGTCGACGTGCTGCCCACCCCCGCGGTGGCCTACCTGACCGGCGCGTATGACGCCGACTTCGGCGTGATGATCTCGGCGTCGCACAACCCGATGCCCGACAACGGCATCAAGATCTTCGGTCCCGGCGGCCGCAAGCTCGACGACGACACCGAAGATCAAATTGAGGCGCTGCTCACCGCGGAAGTCGGGATGCGCCCCGTCGGCGCCGGGATCGGTCGGGTCATCGACGCCGAGGACGCCGACGACCGCTATCTGCGCCACCTGAGCAAGGCCAGCACGCTGCGCCTCGACGGCCTGACCGTGGTGGTCGACTGCGCCCACGGCGCGGCGTCGTCGGTGGCGCCGCGCGCCTACCGCGCGGCCGGTGCGCGGGTCATCGCGATCAACGCCGAGCCCAACGGCCTGAACATCAACGACAACTGCGGCTCCACCCACCTCGATTCGCTGCGCGCCGCCGTCATCGCCCACCGCGCCGACCTCGGCCTGGCCCACGACGGCGACGCGGACCGCTGCCTGGCCATCGACGCCAACGGCGAGCTCGTCGACGGCGACGCGATCATGGTGGTCCTCGCGCTGGCCATGCGCGAGGCCGGCGAGTTGGCCTCGGACACGCTGGTGGCCACCGTGATGAGCAACCTCGGGCTGCACCTGGCCATGCGCTCCGCCGGGATCACCGTGCGCACCACCGGCGTCGGCGACCGCTACGTCCTCGAGGAGCTGCGGGCCGGCGACTACAGCCTGGGCGGCGAGCAATCCGGCCACATCGTGATGCCCGCGCTGGGTTCCACCGGGGACGGCATCGTCACCGGGCTGCGGCTGATGACGCGCATGGTGCAGACCGGCTCGTCGCTGACCGAGCTCGCCGCGCCCATGCAGACGCTGCCCCAGGTGCTGATCAACGTCCGCGTCGCCGACAAGGACACCGCCGCCGCCGCGCCCGCCGTGCGCACCGCGGTCGGCGACGCCGAGGCCGAACTTGGCGACACCGGCCGAATCCTGTTGCGCCCCTCCGGAACCGAGCCCGTGATCCGGGTGATGGTGGAGGCGCCCGAAGCCGACGTCGCCCAGCGCGTGGCGAACCGGGTGGCCGAGGCGGTCAGCGCCGCGCACTGAATCTCCTCGGAACCCGGGCGCGCGTCCGGGCGTCGGATTAGGCATGAGATTCGACAGGGGAGTACGACCGGTCGCCGTGGCGCGCACCGAGATCGACGTCCCGGCGACGCACCGCGTCGCCGATCAGTTCCGCGCCGCCGCCGACCTCCTCGACCGCGCCCTCAGCGATCAGCTGGGCCGGCTGGCTTTCGGCGGGGCCTGCGCCGGGCGGGCGCACACCACGCGCGGTGACGCGCTACGCGCTGAACTGGAGCGGCTGACCCTGCAGGTGGCGCAGTGGTCGCGCGGGTCCGTGGAGATCGCCGCCGCCCTCCGGGGCAGCGCCGACCGTTACGCGGACGCCGAACTGTATGCCGCGGCGCGGATCGCCTGATCATGGCCGACCGGTTGGACGTCGCCGCGCGCCTCGCCGAAGGATTGCCCGCGGTCGAGCACACCCAGAGTTACGTGCGGGCGTGCCACGCCCTGGGCTACCAACACCCCGACCTCACGGCGCATCCCGCACAGGTCCACGACTGGTACGACACCGAAGACGGCCTGGACCTGCGCGCCCTCGACCGTGACTGCGCGGAGTTGCGGGCGGCGGGCGACGCGGTCTCCGAAGCACTGCGGATGCAGCGCGCCCAGGTGGCCGAGCTGGCCGCGGCGTGGACGGGGCCCGGCGGGGAAGCCGCCGTCCGGTTCCTTCAGCGCCACTGCGACGCCGCCAGCGCGGTGACCACCGAATTGCGCGCGGCGGCGCAACGGTGTGAATCACTGCGCGACAACCTGTGGTACCTGGTCGACTCGAAGGTCGCGACCGCCATCGCCATCGACGACCGCACTCAGGCGCTGCGCCCAACCTGGTTGGCCGCGGCAGCGACGGTCACGACCGGTGCGGGGGATCGGCCAGCCGCTGAAGGGGTGGTGCGGGAGCTTGTAATGCCCTACGTGGACAACGAGATCCGCGACGACTGGCTGACGACGATGCGCTCGACACGCGACGGTGTGGCGACCTCCTACGACATGGTCACCGACAGGATGGCCGCCGCGCCGGCCGCCCGCTTCGAAGCTCCCGGGGACCTCGGGACCGGTTACCAGCCCCTGCCGCCGGCCCCGCCCGCCGCAGCACGGGTGGCGGTCACTCCCGCTGCCGCCACCCCGCCGGCGGATCCGGCGCCGACCGCGGCGACCGTCGCGCCGTCTCCTGTTCCCCCCACACCGCAGCCGGACTGGGGATCGACGCTCGGTGACGCGGCCAGCATACCCGGGGAAGGACTGGGCGACGGGCTCGCCGGTGGTGGGCTCGGCGGGGGTGAAGGTCTCCTCGGGCTGGCCAGCAGGATCGTCGACGCGGTCGGTGGGCTGATCGGCTCGGCGGGCAACGGATCCGAAGCCACCGATCCTTTCGGCGAGGGAGACCCCTTCGGCGAGGACCCGTTTGGGGCCGACGACACCGATGACGAGCCCGCCAAACCGGAAGACGTCGGCGACGCGGTGGAGGCCACGCCCGACGCGGTGGCTCAGCCGGTCGACGCGCCGCTGCCCGCGGATGCGCCGCCGCCCGCGGATGCGCCGGCGCTGACAGACCCGGCGCCACCGGCGGTCGCCCCACCGCCAGACGCACCCGCACCGGCTGCCGCTCCCGCGGGGGGTGGCCCGGGGCCTGCGGCGACCGAACCGAAGACGCCGTGCGAGATCGCCGCGGACCAGCTTCCGCAGGCCGGGCAGTGACGGCTCACGCGGGGCGCAGCTGGAGCACGTCCTCGACGAAGCGGACGGATTCGGCGCGGTCGGTGGCCAGCGGGCTGAGCAGCAGCGTCGTCACCCCGGCCTCGGCGAAGGCGGCCAGGCGTTCGGCGACGTACCCGCGCGGGCCCACCAGCGACATGCCGCGCACCAGATCGTCGGGCACTGCGTCGATGGCCTCGCGCTTGCGGCCCGACAGGTAGAGCTCCTGGATACGGTCGGCGACCTCGCCGAACCCGTAGCGGGTCGCCAGGGCGTGGTAGAAGTTGCGGCCCTTGGCGCCCATCCCACCCAGGTACAGGCCCAGCTGCGGCTTGACCCACGCCAGCCGCTCGTCGACGTCGTCGCCGATGGCCACCGACGCGTGCACCATGACGTCCAGCGGGCCCAGCGCCGGGTCACGCTTGGCGGTCCCGGCCGCCAGCGCCTCGCCCCACACCGACGCCGCCTTGTCTGGGAGGTAGAAGACGGGCTGCCAGCCCTCGGCGATCTCGGCGGTCAGCTCGACATTCTTCGGGCCCAGCGCGGCGATGCTGATCGGGATCCGTTCGCGCACAGGGTGATTGATGAGCTGCAGGGCCTTGCCCAGGCCGGTGCCGCGATCCGGGGGCAACGGGATCTGGTAGTGCTTGCCGTCGTGCCGCAGCCGCTCGCGCCGCCACACCTTTCGGCAGATCTCCACGATCTCGCGGGTGCGCCCCAGCGGGGCGTCGAACTCCACGCCGTGGAAGCCCTCGATCACCTGCGGCCCGGAGGTGCCGATCCCCAGCTGAAATCGGCCGTCGGACACGAAGTCCAGCCCCGCGGCCGTCATCGCCAGCAGCGAGGGCGTGCGGATGTAGATGGGAAACACCCCGGACGCCAGCTCGACGGTGTCCGTCTTGGCGGCGAGGTAGCCGAGCTGGCTCACCGCGTCGAAGGCGTACGCCTCGGCCACCACGGCGATGTCGATGCCGGCCTTCTCGAGTTCGAGCACGCGGTCCACGCCCTGATGAAACCCGCCCGAATAATCCAGGGCGATCCCGATTCGCATCAACGACAGATACCACGACGGCGACAGTGGGCGATTACCCCGTCACTTCAACAGCGCGACGATCTTCTCTTCCAGGGCGACCGGCGGCGCATCGGGGTCCAGTGGATCGGTCTTGGGCAGGTGGGCGTCCGGATCGGCGAAGTCGCGATACGTCTTGTCCCCGCCCAGCGTGGCGAGCAGGTAGCCGGTCAGCAGCGCCCGTACGGTGCGCTGTGTGCGCCGGTTCGGGCCGGCCAGCCCGAACACCTTGGTCAGCCGCCGGCCCTCCACCAGCCCGCCGGGCTGGGCCTTGCTGACGATGCGCAGCGTGGCGGCGTCCCACGCCCGCGACAGCGACAGCGCGTTGGAGTTCAGCGACCTCGGATCCCCCGGCGCGGTGAGGATCAACCCGGGCAGCTTCAGCGTCGCGGCAGGCTGTTCGGCCGGGGGACTGGTCACCGCGGGGAACAACGCGGCCGCCGCCGCCAGCTTCTTCGGCATGCCGGCCGCGGCGAACACGGCGGCCGAGCCGCCGAATCCGTGCCCGACCACGCCCAGCTTGGCGGGATGCACGCTGATCTTGCCCGGCCCGAGCCGGACACCGGACACGATGTCCAGCGCGGTGCCGAGGTCGAACGCGAAGTTGAGGACGGACGGGGCCAGGCCGCGTTCGGTGTCGGGGGCGCCGGCCACGATGCCCCACGACGCCAGATGCTCGAGCAGACCCGAATAGTTGGCGGCCCTGGTGAGCCAGTCGTGTCCGAACGCGATCCCGGGCAATCCCAGCCCCGCCTCCGGGGTGTACACAACGCCCGGTAGACCGGCGAAGGCCAGGTCACCACGCAAAACCCGGTGCGGGCCACGGCGGCTGAGGGCTGCGACGAGCTTGCGGGTGCGGGCCACGCGTCGACGTTAGCGCATCGGCGCTAGGCCCTGACCTCGATCATGCCGACCCGCCAGAGCACCGCATACACGTGGCGCAGCGGGATGCTGAGCAACCGGGCGGCGGCGTCCACCATCGGGTCGCCACCGCCGATCGGCTCGCGGTGCCGCCGCTTGGGCGCCGGCTTGGGTGCCGGAGCCACCGTGAGGCTCGGCGCAGCAGCGGACGAAAGAGTCACCACATCGTCGAACAGAACAGCAGTCATGATTCTCCCCTTGAAGGTCTGCGAAATTTCGGATTAACATCTATTAACGGTTACTTATCCGGCGGCTTAAGCGTTCCTGGACTATTTATAACGAACCGAATTAGAGGTACGGCGAGAAACGCGTTTACCGGGTAGCTGGACGATCGGCATTGATGTCTGTCTTAAACGGTTATTGCTGAGAATTACTGTCGCGCTGCGCGCATTCATCCTGGTCGACCACATGATCACCCAGGTGCTGACCGATCATGCGGGCGTCAACGATCCGTCCTTTCTGCTGGCTTCGTGATTGCCAGTCATAGCCGATAAGCAGAATGTTAAGTAGCTGAATTGCTGGAGCGATGACGCCGATGAAAACGCCACGAATACATCAGGTGAAAACGCTTCTATCGTTTATGTAGACGGCATGAGCAGGACGGTCAGCGGCCGTGCGGCGGCAAACCGGGTGGATTAGTTCACGATGTCCACCGGTCCCCGTCCCAGAAGCGGAGCCCGGGCCCCGGCGGGTCGCCGTACCACCCCGGGGTGGGCCGACGGCGGCGGGCGTGGCCGGCCCCCCGGTTGCGCGGCTGCGCGGCGCGGTAGGCCGCTTCGCATTGCTCGACGGTTCCGGTGAAGGTGTAGCTGCGGTGTTGCGAGAAGATGACCGCGCCGGTGTGCTCGCTGGGGCGGAGTTGGAAACGTCGGTAGGGGTCGGTCAAAACGGGACTTTCGTGCAGGTGGGCGGGCTAGCCATCACCGCGGAGTGCGGGGCCGGTTGCCCGCCTGCACTACCCTGGTTCAAATGTGCGGAATCGTCGGCTACGTCGGGCAGCAGCCTGCCTGCAAGGTCGTCATGGATGCGCTGCGCCGGATGGAGTACCGCGGCTACGACTCCTCAGGGATCGCACTCGTCAACGGCGCCGGCGCGCTCACGGTGTGCCGCCGCGCGGGCCGGCTGGCCAATCTGGAAGAGGCGGTCGCGCAGATGCCGCCGGAGTCGCTGGGCGGCACCACCGGCCTGGGCCACACGCGCTGGGCCACGCACGGGCGCCCCACCGACCGCAACGCGCACCCGCACCCCGACGCCGCCGGCAAGATCGCCGTCGTCCACAACGGCATCATCGAGAACTACCCGAGCCTGCGCCACGAGCTGGAGGCCTACGGCGTGGAGTTCACCAGCGACACCGACACCGAGGTGGCGGTGCACCTGGTGGCGCAGGCCTACCGGCACGGGCCGACCGCAGGTGACTTCGCCGCCTCGGTGCTGGCCGTGCTGCGCCGGCTGGAGGGGCACTTCACGCTGGTGTTCACCAACGCCGACGAGCCCGGCACCATCGTGGCCGCTCGCCGCTCGACGCCGCTGGTGCTCGGCATCGGCGACGGCGAGATGTTCGTCGGCTCCGACGTGGCCGCGTTCATCCCGCACACCCGCCACGCCGTCGAACTCGGCCAGGACCAGGCCGTGGTGCTCACCGCCGACGGCTACCGGATCACCGACTTCCACGGCAACCCCGACGTCGAGTACCGCGAGTTCCACATCGACTGGGACCTGGCCGCCGCGGAAAAGGGCGGCTACGAGTACTTCATGCTCAAGGAGATCGCCGAGCAGCCCGCCGCGGTGGCCGACACTCTGCTCGGGCATTTCGTCGACGGCCGGATCCTGCTCGACGAGCAGCGGCTCTCCGATCAGGAGCTGCGCGAGATCGACAAGGTGTTCGTGGTGGCCTGCGGCACCGCCTATCACTCCGGGCTGCTCGCGAAATACGCCATCGAGCACTGGACCCGGCTGCCGGTCGAGGTGGAACTGGCCAGCGAGTTCCGGTACCGCGACCCGGTGCTGGACCGCAGCACCCTGGTGGTCGCCATCTCGCAGTCCGGGGAAACCGCCGACACGCTCGAGGCCGTCCGCCACGCCAAGGAGCAGAAGGCCAAGGTGCTGGCCATCTGCAACACCAACGGCTCGCAGATCCCGCGCGAATGCGACGCCGTGCTCTACACCCGCGCCGGCCCCGAGATCGGCGTCGCCTCAACCAAGACGTTCCTGGCGCAGATCACCGCCAACTATCTGGTGGGCCTGGCACTGGCCCAGGCTCGCGGCACCAAGTATCCCGACGAGGTCGAGCGGGAGTACCGCGAGCTGGAATCGATGCCGGACCTGGTCGCGCGGGTGCTCGCGATGATCGAGCCGGTGGCCGCCCTGGCGCACCGGTTCGCCCAGTCCTCGACCGTGCTGTTCCTGGGCCGCCACGTCGGCTACCCGGTGGCGCTGGAAGGCGCGCTGAAACTCAAGGAACTGGCCTACATGCACGCCGAGGGCTTCGCCGCCGGCGAGCTCAAGCACGGCCCCATCGCGCTGATCGAGGACGACCTGCCGGTCATCGTCGTCATGCCCTCGCCCAAGGGGCAGGCCACGCTGCACTCCAAGCTGCTGTCCAACATCCGCGAGATCCAGGCGCGCGGCGCGATCACCATCGTCATCGCCGAGGAGGGCGACGACACCGTGCGGCCCTATGCGGACCACCTGATCGAAATCCCTTCGGTGTCAACCCTTTTGCAGCCGCTGCTGTCGACCATCCCGCTGCAGGTGTTCGCCGCGTCGGTTGCCCAGGCCCGAGGTTACGACGTCGACAAACCGCGAAACCTCGCGAAGTCCGTCACCGTGGAATAGCCGCGCCGCTTCGGCCGTATCGCCGCGCGAGCCGGGCGGTTCCGTTAGATTTCCTTGGGAAACAAGACACTCCGCAGGGCTAGGAGCAGCATGCCGTCGGCGGTCCGAAGATTCGCCATAGCAGGTCTTGTCGTGCTCATCGTCGCGACGTACGTCGCGTTGATCGAGCTCTACGAGGACACCGTCGAAGGGGCGGCTCCCGGCACCCTGAGCGACAACGCGGAGTCGGTCACCCAGAGCATGGCGACGTTGACTGTGGAAGAGATGCAGTCGAACTACAGCGCGGTCGTCGCCAACCTGGCCGTGTCGCCAGGACCCGCGCTGTTGGATCCGGTCACCCACCGGCTCAAGGAAGACCTGGTGCTGCGCGTCAGATCTTCGGCCCAGCCCAGCCGGCGCGAATACACACCGGGCATGCTTCCCGGCGTCTTTCCGGTCCCGCTGACCATCGCCGGACACCTCGAACGGTGGCCGTTCGACAACTACGCCTCCGGACCGATCGAGGTGCAACTCTTCCCCGGCGGCGACACGACCAAGCCGCCCGAACTCATCCCGGTGCGACTCATCGACCACCTGTCCGGCTTCAAGGTCTCCGCCACCAAGATCCCCGGCCACGAGGCGTACCGGCTGAGCGTGCGGCGCGCGCTGAGCACCGCGGTGTTCGGCATCGTCATTTGCGGTGTGCTCATCGCCATCGCCGGCCTGGGCCTGGTCGTGGCGATCCAAACGCTGCGTGACCGGCGAAAATTTCAGCCCCCGATGACGACGTGGTACGCGGCGATGCTCTTCGCGGTGGTACCGCTGCGCAACGCGCTTCCCGGACTGCCCCCGTTCGGGGCGTGGATCGATGTGACCATCGTCCTCTGGGTGATCGTCGCGCTGGTGATCGCGATGCTGCTCTACATCACCTGCTGGTGGCGGCATCTGCGGCCGGATGTCGTCGCCACTCCACCGGCGGAGCCGGTCCCCGCGCCGTCGGGCTGAACCTTCGGCGATCGCTTGGAATTCCTTGTGTTTCAAGACTTTGACGGCCACGGTGGCCGAATCGGGTAGGGGGGCGGTCGTGAGGTACGGGATCATCGCTCTGATCGTGGGCGTCGTCGGGGCATACGTCGCGTCGGTCGCGCTCTATGCCAGCAGCGGGGGGCATCACCACCCGGAGATCCCGGCCGGCGGTGAGCGGAGCACGGCCACCCTGGTCATCGAGGACGTCCAGTCGAACTACAGCGTGCTGATGGCCAATCTGACCATTTCGCCCGGATCGGCCCTGCTGGATCCGCAGACCCAGCACCTCAACGAAGACCTCAGTCTGCGAGTGCGTTCCGTGGCGACGCCGACCCGCCGCAGCTGGACCAAGGGCATGCTGCCCGGCGTCTTCCCGGTCCCGCTGACCATCGCGGGAGAGATCGAGAATTGGCCCTTCGACCACTACGGTTCCGGGCCGGTCGAGATCGAGCTCATGCACGGCCCCGGGAACGTGCCCGAACGCATCCCCGTGACGTTCGTCAACCACCTCTCCGGCTGGCGTGTGTCCGTCGACGGGGCCGGCCCCTACCGGGTGAGCCTGCACCGCTCGCTCAGCGCGGCGGCGTTCGGCATCGTGATCTGCGGGGTGCTCATCGCCATCGCCGGCCTGGGTCTGTTCGTCGCCGTCCAGACGGTGCGCAACCGACGGAAGTTCCAGCCGCCGATGACGACGTGGTACGCGGCGATGCTGTTCGCGGTCGTACCGCTGCGCAACGCGCTTCCGGGCTCGCCGCCCTTCGGGGGCTGGATCGACGTCACCCTCGTGTTGTGGGTGCTCGTCGTCTTGGTCATCTCGATGCTGCTCTACATCCTGTGCTGGTGGCGGCATCTGCGACCGGAGGTTCCCGCGCCCGCCGCGACGGCAGCGGCGGATCCGGTCGCTGCGCCGTCGACCCCGTGAGGGCCGCCGACGGGTAATTCGCGCGACGCAGCGAGCAGCGTGCGAAGGTGATGACGTGACGAATGCACCGGTGCGGTCCCGACTGCGCAGCATGGGGCTCGCCGTCTGGCATTACGTCAGCAGCGCGCCGTTGACCTACGGCTGGCTGCTCGTGCTGCTCGTCACGACGCTCATCCAGCACTGGCTGCCCCAGCGGCAACTGCACTCGATGCTGATGCACCATTCCACCAACATCCACGGGCTGGCCCGCGATCCGCTCGATGTGCTGTTCTCCAGCCTGCTGTGGATCGACGGCGGCAACCTGGCGCCCTACCTGATCCTGTTCTCGTTGTTCCTGGCGCCGGCCGAACACTGGCTTGGCCAGTTGCGTTGGCTCACAGTGGGATTGAGCGCGCACATCCTGTCCACCTATTTCAGCGAGGGCCTGCTGTATTTCGCGATCGAGGAGCACGACGCGTCGGAACGGCTGGTGCACGCCCGCGACATCGGCGTGAGCTACTTTTTGGTCGGGGTGATGGCGGTGCTGGCCTATCACATCGCGCGACCGTGGCGCTGGGGCTATCTCGGCGTGCTGTTCGTCATCTTCGGCTTCCCGTTGATCGCGATGGACCGGATCGAGCTCAACTTCACCGCGATCGGACACTTCACCTCGATCCTCGTCGGGCTGTGCTTCTACCCGATGACCCGCCACCAGGACCCCCGACAGCTGACTCCCGCGCGACTGCGGGCCATGGCGCGGCGGCGCGGTTCACCCGAGGTGTCGGCCTGAGCGGCAGCGGCCAATTGCGCGACCCCTACCCGTAATGTGGCTGTGGTGCGGCACTACTACTCCGTAGACGCGATCCGCCAGGCAGAGGCACCGCTGCTGGCCAGCCTGCCCGACGGGGCCCTGATGCGGCGCGCGGCCTTCGGCCTCGCCGCCGAGATCATCGCCGAGTTGCGTGCCCGCACCGGCGGGGTGGCCGGCCGCCGGGTGTGCGCGGTCGTCGGCTCGGGCGACAACGGCGGCGACGCCCTGTGGGCAGCCACCTTCGTGCGTCGCCGTGGCGCGGCCGCCGACGCGGTGTTGCTCAACCCGGAGCACACCCACCGCAAGTCACTGGCGGCGTTCACCAAGGCCGGCGGTCGCGTGGTGGAAAGCGTCTCGCCCACAACCGATCTCGTCATCGACGGGGTGGTGGGCATCTCCGGCTCGGGACCGCTGCGCCCGGCCGCGGCCGAGGTGTTCGCGGCGGTCGACCAGGCGGGCGTCCCAGTGGTGGCCGTCGACATCCCCAGTGGCATCGACGTCGCGACAGGCGCCATCACCGGCCCCGCGGTGCACGCCGTCCTGACCGTCACCTTCGGCGGGCTCAAGCCCGTGCACGCGCTGGCCGACTGCGGGCGGGTGCGGCTGATCGACATCGGCCTCGACCTCCCGGACACCGACGTGCTGGGTTTCGAGGCCGGCGACGTGGCCGCGCGGTGGCCGGTGCCGGGCCCACGCGACGACAAGTACACCCAGGGCGTGACCGGAGTGATGGCCGGCTCGTCGACGTATCCGGGCGCGGCCGTGCTGTGCACCGGTGCCGCGGTCGCGGCGACGTCCGGGATGGTCCGGTACGCGGGCAGCGCGCACCACGAGGTGCTAGCCCACTGGCCGGAGGTGATCGCCTCACCCACCCCGGCATCGGCCGGGCGGGTCCAATCCTGGGTCGTCGGGCCGGGATTGGGCACCGACGACACCGGGGCCGCCGCGCTGTGGTTCGCGCTGGAGACCGACCTGCCGGTGATCGTCGACGCCGACGGGCTGACCATCCTGGCGGCGCACCCCGAGCTGGCCGCCAACCGCACCGCGCCCACGGTGCTGACCCCGCACGCCGGTGAATTCGCCCGCCTGGCGGGTAATCCCCCCGGGGACGACCGGGTGGGCGCGTGCCGCAAGCTCGCCGACACCTTCGGCGCCACGGTGCTGCTCAAGGGGAACGTCACCGTGATCGCCGATCCGGGCGGCCCGGTGTACCTCAACCCGGCCGGGCAATCCTGGGCGGCCACGGCGGGCTCCGGCGACGTGTTGTCCGGCATGATCGGCGCGCTGCTGGCCGCGGGGCTGCCGGCGGCCGAGGCGGCCGCGGCGGCGGCGTTCGTCCACGCCCGGGCGGCGGCGCTGTCGGCCGCCGACCCGGGGCCGGGGGACGCGCCGACGTCGTCGTCGCGCATGGTTCCGCACATCAGGGCGGCGCTGGCCGCCCTCTAGAAAGGACTCTCCGCAGTGCCCCAACATCCTTCCCTGCCCGCCCACGCGATCACCCCCGCGTACACCGGCCGCCTGTTCACCTCGCCGGTGCCGGCGCTGCGGATGCCCGACGAGTCGATGGACCCCGAGGCGGCCTACCGCTTCATCCACGACGAACTCATGCTCGACGGCAGCTCGCGACTCAACCTGGCGACCTTCGTGACGACGTGGATGGACCCCGAAGCCGGGAAGCTGATGGCCGAGACGTTCGACAAGAACATGATCGACAAGGACGAGTACCCGGCGACCGCGGCGATCGAGCAGCGCTGCGTGTGCATGGTGGCCGACCTGTTCCACGCCGACGACCTGGACGACGCCGACCCCTACAGTGCCTGCGGCGTGTCGACCATCGGCTCCAGCGAGGCCGTCATGCTGGGCGGCCTGGCGATGAAGTGGCGGTGGCGAGCAAAGGTCGGCTCCGGCAAAGGGGGAGGCTGGGAGGGCCGCCGGCCGAACTTGGTGATGGGCTCCAACGTCCAGGTGGTGTGGGAGAAGTTCTGCCGCTACTTCGACGTCGAGCCGCGCTACCTGCCGATGGAGGAGGGCCGCTACGTCATCACCCCCGAGCAGGTCGTGGACGCCGTCGACGAGGACACCATCGGCGTGGTGGCGATCCTGGGCACCACCTACACCGGTGAACTCGAACCGGTCGCCGAGATCTGCGGCGCGCTGGACAAGCTGGCCGCCGGCGGTGGGGTGGACGTGCCGGTCCACGTCGACGCCGCCAGCGGCGGATTCGTGGTGCCCTTCCTGCACCCGGAACTCAAGTGGGACTTCCGGCTGCCCCGGGTGGTCTCGATCAACGTCAGCGGTCACAAGTACGGGCTGACCTATCCCGGTGTCGGGTTCGTGGTGTGGCGCAGCAAGGAATACCTGCCCGAGGAGCTGGTTTTCCGGGTCAACTACCTGGGCGGCGACATGCCGACCTTCACCCTGAACTTCTCGCGCCCCGGCAACCAGGTGGTCGGCCAGTATTACAACTTCCTGCGGCTAGGCCGCGACGGTTATAGCAAGGTCATGCAGGCGCTGTCCGGGACGGCGCGGTGGCTGGGCGAGCAGCTGCGGGTCAGCGACCACTGCGAGCTGATCTCGGACGGTTCGGCGATCCCCGTGGTCGCGTTCCGGCTCGCCGGGGACCGCGGATACACCGAGTTCGACGTGTCGCACGAGCTGCGCACCTACGGCTGGCAGGTGCCCGCCTACACCATGCCCGACAACGCCACCAACGTCTCGGTGCTGCGCATCGTGGTGCGCGAAGGGCTGTCGGCCGACCTGGCCCGTGCGCTGCACGACGACGCCGTCTCGGCGCTGACCTCGCTGGACAAGCTCAAGCCCGGCGGCCACTACGACGCCCAGCATTTCGCGCACTGATTGAGGTTTCTCAATAATTATCGAATAGGTCATTGGCTGGGCGAATGCCCAGTCGCATGGCCATCCCGCTGCCGCAGACCGTCCAATTCTAGATAGCGCTGCCATCGTCGATTGGGTGTCAATTTCTCAGCACTATAACGAAATGATGTTGCGGTGATTTCTCGGTAATACCAACGAACTTCGGCGCCGTCCCATAACGTGCCCGTTAGTACGATGCCCACGCCATCGGGACGCGCCCGGAGTTCGCCGCTCGTTTTCTCGTCCGCGGGATTTAGCCAGTACACACGCCAGGTCCGGTCTTCGTTATCGTATACACGAATGGTAGTTCCATACCGGTCACCGCGAGATGGACGTGTACTGCGTCGATCGACACGAGGGGGAAAGATGAATAGATCCTGTATTGCGCGGCCCTCCAGTATCCAAGAACTGAGCAATTCCCCTCGACTGGCTTTTACGTTGCCGTCATCGTCATATACTCGGGCAGCCAGTTCCCAGTCGCCGATGATGAAATCGAAAAGGTCGTCATCTTTAGGAAGGTCCGGCGAACGTGTTGCTGATATGAGCGCTGCGGCAAAGGCTTCGGAATTCATGGCTTCAGATTTCATCGTGGTTGAAATGCGGTGCTTTACGAGACCATTGAGTGTTTCTCCGGCGGTACATCTGATGCGGGTGTGACTTGTGGTTGCGTCGGGCGTGTCGTGCGCATGGACGTGGAGTCTTTGGGTCGAGGATTCGGTTCGACCAAAAACCCGCTCCAAAGTCGAGGAACGCACACGTTCACCTACTCTGCCATCTGCGACTTGCCCGATAAACCCTGCTTCATCAGCCCGCGCTGCTGCGCAATGAACTGCAGCACGGATTCAAGCAAGTGAAGTGGATCAACGGCATCGAGTTCCTGGCCAGCTACACCGAGATCGGCAGCGGCTACGGCGGTTATAGCGAAGATCACAAGTACTTCGGGCGTCACCAGACGATCTGAGCGGGACATGTCCCCAGCTCGTCGCGGCCGGCTTGTCGCTCGGAGGCGGGCACGCGCGGTGCCGCCCGACGCGGGGACGCGTGGGGCTTCTGTGGCTGTTGTGACAAAGTGGCGTCGTTGGTCCGCCGCGCCTGCGGCCGGTTCTGGGACAATGGCGGCCGTGGCTGTTACGCCGATATCCCTGACACCGGGCCTGGTCGCCGAGGCCCTGGTGGACCTGGGCGCCATTGAGCACAACGTGCGGTTGCTGTGCGAGCACGCCGGCCGCGCGCAGGTGATGGCCGTCGTCAAGGCCGACGGCTACGGCCACGGGGCCACCCAGGCGGCGCGCGCGGCGCTGGCCGGTGGCGCGGCCGAGCTGGGGGTCGCCACCGTCGCCGAGGCGCTGGCGCTGCGCGCCGACGGGATCGCCGCGCCCTTGCTCGCCTGGTTGCACCCGCCCGGCATCGACTTCGGGCCGGCGCTGCTGGCCGACGTGGAGATCGCGGTGTCGTCGGAGCGTCAACTCGACGAGCTGCTGGACGCGGCGCGCCGAACGGGCCGCACCGCCACGGTCACCGTCAAGGTCGACACCGGGCTCAACCGCAACGGCGTCCACCCCGCCCAGTACCCGTCGATGCTGACCGCGCTGCGCCGGGCCGTCGCCGAGGAGGCGGTTCGGCTGCGCGGCCTGATGTCACACATGGTGTTCGCCGATCAACCCGCCAACCCCGTCAACGACCTTCAGGCCCAACGCTTCAGCGACATGCTGACGCAGGCGCGCGAGCAGGGGGTGCGGTTCGAGGTGGCGCACCTGGCGAACTCGTCGGCCACCATGTCGCGTCCCGATTTGGCCTTCGACCTGGTTCGGCCCGGCCTCGCCGTGTACGGTCTGAGCCCGGTTCCCGAGCTCGGGGACATGGGTCTGGTGCCGGCGATGACGGTGAAATGCCCTGTGGCGTTGGTGAAGTCGATCTGCGCTGGCGAGAGCGTCTCGTATGGGCACACCTGGACCGCCGAACGCGACACGAACCTGGCGTTGCTCCCGGTCGGCTACGCCGACGGCGTCTTCCGCTCGCTGGGCGGACGATTGGACGTGTTGATCAACGGCAGGCGGCGGCCCGGGGTCGGCCGGATCTGCATGGACCAGTTCGTCGTCGACCTCGGCCCCGGCCCGACTGACGTGGCCGAGGGCGACGAGGCGATCCTGTTCGGGCCCGGCAGCAGTGGGGAACCCACCGCGCAGGACTGGGCCGACCTCCTCGGCACCATCCACTACGAGGTGGTGACCAGTCCCCGCGGGCGCATCACCAGGACCTATCGCGAGGCGCAAACCATTGAGTCCTGAGGGAGCCCGCAGGCGCCAGAGGGGGGCTTGGCTTGCGGGAGGGGCGGGGGTGACTGCCCTCGCCACCATCGTCGGAGCCTCGGCCCGCCGTTCGATGATCCAGCGCACCCGCGGCATCGAAGATCCTTACGCCGACGAGGATTTCGACAGGATCGACGACGATCGCCGCTCCGTGGTGACCACCCCCGACGGCGTGTCGCTGGCGATCCGGGAAGCCGGTCCGGCGGACGCCCCGTTGACCATGGTCTTCGTCCACGGGTTCTGTCTGCGGATGGGCGCCTTTCATTTTCAGCGGACGCGGCTGCCCGAGCAGGTGGGCCCGGGCGTCCGGATGGTCTTCTACGACCAGCGCGGGCACGGGCAATCCGACGAGGCCGCGCCCGAGAGCTACACGCTGACTCAGCTCGGTCAGGACCTTCAGAGTGTGCTCGAGGTGGTCGCGCCGCGCGGGATGGTTGTGCTGGTCGGCCACTCCATGGGCGGCATGACGGTGTTGTCGCACGCCCGCCAATTCCCCGGCCAGTACGGGCGCCGGATCGTCGGCGCCGCATTGATCTCCTCGGCGGCGGAAGGCGTTGCCCGGTCCCCGCTGGGCGAGATCCTGAAAAACCCGGCGCTGGAAGCGTTCCGGTTCACCGCACGGTCCGCGCCGAAGCTGATGCACCGCGGCCGCAACGTGTCGCGCTCGCTGATCGGCCCGGTCCTGCGGGCCGCCTCCTTCAGCGACCTGCAGGTCAGCCGGAGCCTGGACGCCTTCTCGCAGCGAATGATGAACGGCACCCCCATCCCGACCATGGTGGAGTTCCTGGATGCCTTAGAGCACCACGACGAGACCGCGGGCCTGTGGACCCTGCTGCGCATCCCCACCCTGATCGCCTGCGGTGACCACGACCTGCTGACCCCGGACGAATACTCCCGCAAGATGGCGGCGTCGCTGCCGCAGTCCGAGCTGGTCATCGTTCGGGGGGCCAGCCACCTCGCGCTGCTGGACAAGCCCGAGGCGATCAACGACGGGCTGGTCCGGCTGGTCAAGCGGGCCACCCCCGGCCGCGCCGCGCTGACGGCCCGGTGGATGCGGGAAAGGCTGCGGCGGCGTGATCGCTGAAAGGTCTGATGGCGGCGACCCGCCGCGCCCGCCTTCGCCGCGCTCGCGATCGCCGCAAGACGCGGGCACGGCCACCCTGGATCGCGTCGAGGACACCGTCGCGCTGGGGTCGCGCCTCGGCGAGCAGTTGCGCGCGGGGGACGTGGTGGTGCTCACCGGCCCGCTCGGCGCGGGAAAGACCGTGCTGGCCAAGGGAATTGCCGCGGCGATGGACGTCGACGGTCCGGTCACCTCACCGTCGTACGTGCTGGCGCGGGTGCACCCGCCGCGGCGCCCCGGCGCACCGGCGATGATTCATGTCGACATGTACCGGCTCTTGGACACCGACGGCGCCGGCCTGCTCGGCGAGCTCGACTCACTCGACCTCGACACCGACCTCGACGACGCGGTCGTCGTCGTGGAGTGGGGCGAGGGCATCGTCGAACGCCTCGCCGAGCGTCACCTCGACATCCGCCTGGAACGCCTGAGCGGTTCGGACGCGCGGATCGCCTCGTGGCAGTGGGTGCGCTCGTGACGCTCGTTCTCGCCCTCGACACCGCCACCCCGGCGGTGACCGCCGGGATCGTCCGGCGCGACGACATGACCGTGCTGGCCGAGCGGGTCACCGTCGACGCCCGGGCGCACGCCGAACGGCTCACCCCGAACGTGGTGGCCGCCCTCGCCGACGCCGGGCTGACCATGGGTGACCTGGAGGCCGTCGTGGTGGGCTGCGGCCCCGGCCCCTTCACCGGCCTGCGGGTCGGGATGGCCACCGCCGCCGCCTACGGCCATGCGCTGGGCATCCCGGTGCACGGCGTGTGCAGCCTGGACGCCATCGGGGTGCGCACCACCGGCGAGGTGCTGGTGGTCACCGACGCCCGCAGGCGCGAGGTCTACTGGGCGCGCTACCGCGACGGGTTCCGCATGGACGGACCGGGGGTCAACGCTCCGGTCGACGTCGATCCCGGCGGCGCGCAGGCGGTGGCCGGCTCCAAGGAGCATGCCGAGCCGTTCGGCCTGCCGCACCGCGGGCCGGTCTACCCCACCCCGGCCGGGCTCGTCGCCGCCGTGCCCGACTGGTCGCAACGCCCATTGCCGTTGGTGGCGCTGTATCTGCGCCGCCCGGACGCCAAACCCATGGCGGCGCGCGGATGACGGCCACGAGCGAGCCCGTGACGCTCGGTGCGCTGACCCCCGACGACGCGGCGCGCTGCGCGGAGCTGGAAAGGCAGCTGTTCGACGGCGACGACCCGTGGCCGGCCGCGGCCTTCAACCGGGAACTGGCCAGCCCGCACAACCATTACGTGGCCGCGCGGGTCGGCGGCGTCCTCGTCGGGTATGCCGGAATCTCGCGGCTGGGCCGCACCCCACCGTTCGAGTACGAGGTGCACACCATCGGCGTGGACGCCGCGTATCAAGGGCTGGGCATCGGCCGCCGATTGCTCGAGGAGCTGCTGGTCTTCGCCGAGGGAGGCGTCGTCTTCCTGGAGGTCCGCACCGACAACGAGGCGGCCATCGCGCTGTACCAAAGCGTCGGGTTCGAGCGGATCGGCCTGCGCCGGCGCTACTACCGCGCCAGCGGCGCCGACGCCTACACCATGCGCCGGGGCGCCCAATGATCATCCTGGCCATCGAAAGCTCCTGCGACGAAACGGGAGTCGGCATCGCGCGGCTCGACGATGACGGCACCGTGACGCTACTGGCCGACGAGGTGGCGTCCAGCGTCGACGAACACGTCCGCTTCGGCGGCGTGGTCCCCGAGATCGCGTCGCGGGCGCATCTGGAGGCCCTCGGCCCCACCATGCGCCGCGCCCTGGCGGCGGCCGGCCTGGGCAAGCCCGACATCGTCGCCGCCACGATCGGGCCCGGCCTGGCCGGCGCGCTGCTGGTCGGAGTGGCCGCGGCCAAGGCGTATGCGGCCGCGTGGGGGGTGCCGTTCTACGCCGTGAACCACCTGGGCGGCCACCTGGCCGCCGACGTCTACGAACACGGGCCGCTGCCCGAGTGCGTGGCGCTACTGGTGTCCGGCGGCCACACGCACCTCCTGCACGTGCGTTCCCTCGGCGAACCGATCGTCGAGCTGGGCAACACGGTCGACGACGCCGCGGGCGAGGCCTACGACAAGGTGGCCCGGCTGCTGGGCCTGGGCTACCCCGGCGGCAGGGTGCTCGACGAGCTGGCCCGCAGCTGCGGCCGGGAGGCCGCAGAGATCCCCGCCTTCCCGCGCGGCATGACCGGCCCCGCCGACGACCCGTACGCCTTCAGCTTTTCCGGGCTCAAAACGGCCGTCGCGCGCTATCTGGAGAGTCACCCCGACGCGGTGAACGCCGATGTGGCCGCGGGTTTCCAGGAGGCGGTCGCCGACGTGCTGACCATGAAGGCGGTGCGGGCGGCGACCCGGCTCGGCGTCTCGACGCTGCTGATCGCCGGGGGAGTGGCCGCAAATTCACGGCTGCGGGAGTTGGCCGAGCAGCGCTGCGCGGCGGCCGGCCTGACGCTGCGGATTCCGAGGCCGCGGCTCTGCACCGACAACGGGGCGATGATCGCCTCCTTCGCCGCGCACCTGGTGGCCGCCGGGGCGCCGCCCTCGCCGCTGGATGCGGCCAGCGACCCGGGCCTGCCGGTGGTGAAAGCCCAGGTGAGCTGATCGCTCGTAGCGAATACCCGCTACGCAGCGGGGTGCCCTTGAGTGCTAGCACTCTCGTGTATAGAGTGCTAGGTGGCAATCGGCCAAACCCTGTGCCGGCACCCGCGACGACGGCGCTCGGGCTCGGACGACTGCCGAATCCCTTGATAATTCCGGGGCAACCGCCCCGGACCCGATCTAACTAGTGGAGGGCTCCAATCGTGGCGAAGGTGAACATCAAGCCACTCGAGGACAAGATTCTCGTGCAGGCCAACGAGGCCGAGACCACGACCGCGTCCGGTCTGGTCATTCCTGACACCGCCAAGGAGAAGCCGCAGGAAGGCACCGTCGTCGCCGTCGGTCCCGGCCGCTGGGACGAGGACGGCGAGAAGCGGATCCCGCTCGACGTCTCGGAAGGTGACACCGTCATCTACAGCAAGTACGGCGGCACCGAGATCAAGTACAACGGCGAGGAGTACCTGATCCTGTCGGCGCGCGACGTGCTGGCCGTCGTATCGAAGTAAGCACCGTGGCCCGCCCCGGCGATCCCCGCGCATGTTCGCGGGTGATTTCCGGGGCGGCACGCGTTATCGCCCTTCTTAAAGGAGCCTGATGAGCAAGATCATTGAGTACGACGAGACCGCGCGCCGCGCCATCGAGGCCGGCGTCAACGCGCTCGCCGACGCGGTCCGGGTGACATTGGGGCCACGCGGCCGGCATGTGGTGCTGGCCAAGGCATTCGGCGGCCCGGCCGTCACCAACGACGGCGTGACCGTCGCGCGTGAGATCGACCTGGAAGACCCATTCGAGAACTTGGGTGCCCAGCTGGTGAAGTCGGTGGCGACCAAGACCAACGACGTGGCGGGTGACGGCACCACGACCGCGACCGTGCTGGCGCAGGCGCTGGTCAAGGCCGGCCTGCGGCTGGTTGCGGCGGGCGCCAACCCGATCGAGCTCGGCGTGGGCATCTCCAAGGCGGCCGACGCCGCGTCCGAGGCGCTGCTGGCGGCGGCCACCCCGGTGTCCGGCAAGGACGGCATCGCTCAGGTGGCGACCGTCTCGTCGCGCGACCAGCACCTCGGCGAGCTGGTCGGTGAGGCGATGACCAAGGTCGGCGCCGACGGCGTGGTCAGCGTGGAAGAGTCTTCGACGCTGAGCACCGAGCTCGAGTTCACCGAGGGCGTCGGTTTCGACAAGGGTTTCCTGTCGGCGTATTTCGTCACCGACTTCGACTCGCAGGAAGCCGTGCTGGACGACCCGCTGATCCTGTTGCACCAGGAGAAGATCAGCTCGTTGCCCGACCTGCTGCCCATGCTGGAGAAGGTGGCCGAGTCGGGTAAGCCGTTGCTGATCATCGCCGAGGACATCGAGGGCGAGGCCCTGGCGACGCTGGTGGTCAACTCGATTCGCAAGACGCTCAAGGCGGTTGCCGTGAAGGCGCCGTTCTTCGGCGACCGCCGCAAGGCGTTCCTCGAGGACCTGGCCGTGGTCACCGGAGGCCAGGTGGTCAACCCCGACGCCGGCCTGCTGCTGCGCGAGGTCGGCACCGACGTGCTGGGCTCGGCCCGCCGCGTGGTGGTGAGCAAGGACGACACCATCATCGTCGACGGGGGCGGCTCCAAGGATGCGGTCGCCGACCGGATCAAGCAGCTGCGCGCCGAGATCGAGAAGAGCGATTCCGACTGGGACCGCGAGAAACTGCAGGAGCGGCTGGCCAAGCTGGCCGGCGGCGTGGCCGTGATCAAAGTGGGTGCGGCCACGGAGACGGCGCTCAAGGAACGCAAGGAGAGCGTCGAGGATGCCGTCGCGGCCGCCAAGGCCGCCGTCGAGGAGGGCATCGTCGCGGGTGGCGGGTCGGCGCTCATCGGCGCGCGCAACGCGCTGAAGGAGCTGCGCGAGTCGCTGACCGGCGACCAGGCGGCGGGCGTCGCGGTGTTCGCCCGGGCGCTCGCGGCACCGCTGTACTGGATCGCCACCAACGCCGGCCTGGACGGTGCGGTCGCGGTGAGCAAGGTCAGCGAGTTGCCGGCCGGGCACGGGCTCAACGCCGACAAGCTCACCTACGGCGACTTGATCGCCGACGGCGTGATCGACCCCGTCAAGGTGACCCGGTCCGCGGTGCTCAACGCCGCGTCGGTGGCGCGCATGGTGCTGACCACCGAGACCGCGGTCGTTGACAAGCCGGCCGACGAGCACGACGACCACGGCCACGGTCACGGACATCACCACCACTAGTCAGTAGGAACTAGCGAGGCCCCCGTATCCGCTTCGGAACGGGGGCCTTCGCTTTGCCTATGGCTACGCCGCGGCCTCAAACGAGAGCCGTTCATCAGTGGGTACAGGTGGCAGCGTTGCGGGTTGGGGTTGGTAGCTCCGGGTGGCTGAATGCGCTCTGGTCACGCCAATTTGACTGATCCGCGAGCGCTGGAAGTCAGTTGCCTGGCATGCGTGAGAGTGGTTAGTGCATCGATGTCGCGGGTCAGCTGGTGGTAGAGGACGGCCGGTCCAAGCCATCTGCCCACGAGACTGCGGAGTGCCACTGGGTTGAGTGGCCGCTCGGGAGGATCGAGCAGAACCGACTGAAGTGTGCGTACAGCGAGTTCGATGAGGTCGTCCATCGCAGCGTCGTCGAAGCCGTGGGCGGCCCAGTCGACGTCATATCGCCGGAACATTTCTCGTCCGAGAGCAAATGCCGCACCGGCGGTGAACGAGGCTGACGTGCCACCCGGTAACCGTGTCTCTAGGAACCGCGCCATCAGCGGGTCGTCGGCGAACTCCTCGGCCGCGAATGCTACGCCCTCGACGACGGCAGCCGCCGGATTTGTCCACCCACGCAGGTGATCGGCTAAACGATCGAGAAAGCCGTCAGCCGAACGCATCTGACTGCCGACCAGAAGCGCTTCAGCCCCAGGAAAGTAACGGTAGATGGTCTGGCGGCTCACTCCCAGAACGCGGGCCAGGTCGCTGACGCGGATGGCCGATCCGCCTTCGGCAACCAAGGAGTCAACCGCGTCCAGAATCCTGTTGACGGCTTCCTCATCGGAGGCCGGCGTGTGGCCCGACCATCCATGGCTACGCAAGGGCAAGGCCCATCATCGTGCTCCAGTTCGGCATGACGTGACAACCTGAAGTTAAAGGTATTGCGAACTGGGGCCGAGGTCAACGATATCTTGTCGCTTCGAACGAGCCAGTTTGTACGAAATCTCAAGAGCGAGTGCGCGCCTGCCGCGCAGGAGTTCCTCTTCACCACACCGCGCGAATCCGCAACAGTCAACGATGACGCGACATTTTACTCTGATTTGTCTTGTCAGTCGGCGCTGGGTCTGCTGTGATACATCGAGGAATCGCGGCCGGTTCCGCTGCACCAGGAGGACGGACCATGACCGTAACTGAGGTCAACGACATTCGGTACGACCCCTACGATGTGGAACTTCTCGCCGATCCCTACCCAATGTTCCGGCGGCTGCGCGAGGAGTCGCCGCTGTACTACAACGAGCAATACGATTTCTATGCGCTCAGTCGTTTCCAGGACGTGAGTCGTGCGCTTGTCGACACCGGCACGTTCAGTTCAGCCCGCGGAATGATCCTCGAAGTGATCAAGGCCAACATCGAAATACCCCCCGGCATCATCGTTTTCGAAGACCCACCGGTTCACGACATCCATCGTAAATTGCTCGCGCGGATGTTCACCCCCCGCAAGATCGCCGAGCTCGAGGACAAGATTCGCGCGTTTTGCGCACAATGTCTTGACCCTCTCGTCGGCACTGGACGTTTCGATTTCATCGCCGATCTTGGCGCTCAGATGCCGATGAGAGTCATCGGAATGCTGGTCGGCATTCCCGAAGACGACCAAGAACAAATCCGGGAACGCTCGAATGCCTCGTTGCTCACCGAGGCCGGCCAACCCATGACACTGGCCTCGGAAGGCGTCCACTACGACGAGGTGTTCGCCGCCTACCTCGACTGGCGCGCCGAACATCCCTCCGACGACATCACAACCGAACTCCTCAACGTCGAATTCGACGACGAGACAGGAGTCCGCCGAACCCTGACCCGCGACGAAATCCTGCTGTACATCAGCCTCGTCGCCTCCGCAGGCAACGAGACCACCACCCGACTCCTCGGCTGGGCCGGAAAAGTTCTCGCCGACCATCCCGACCAGCGGCGCGAAATCGCAGCCAATCATCGGTTGATTCCACAGACGATCGAGGAACTGCTGCGCTACGAATCCCCCGTACCGCACCTCGCCCGCTACGTCACCCGGGACACCGAGTGGTACGGCCACACAGTGCCCGAAGGCAGCGTCATGATGCCGCTGATCGCATCAGCTTGCCGCGACCATCGCCAATTCCCGCCTGACGGAGACCGATTCGACATCCACCGCCAGCCGCGTCAGCACCTGGCGTTCAGCGTGGGAGCTCACTTCTGCCTAGGAGCGGCACTCGCCGGGCTGGAGGCACGAATCGCGCTCGAGGAAATCCTCAAGCGCTTCCCCGAATGGGACATCGACACCCAGAACGCCCACTTATCATCAGCGTCGGCTGTCCGAGGCTGGGAATCGATGCCCGCGTTCATCTAGCTCAGACGCATCGGCAAGGATTCCAGGCCCCGCAGCGAGACGATGGGCCGCATTCGCAGGCTGTTTTGGCGCCAAGTCATAAGCGTGCACTCGTACCACCGCCGGATGCAGACGGCCGGATCGGGCCCGAGCGTACTCAAGGCTGTTGATTCCCCGGATTCGGTTTGTTGGGATCGGTAGCCAGGCGGGGCTTGTGCACTGGTTTCCACCAAGACACCAGAGAGGACAGCCATCATGCCGCTTGCCCACATGACGAAGCGACTCACCGCCTCCGCAGTGCTGGCGGGGAGTACCGCGCTAACCGGGTGGGGTGTGGGCGTCGCTCACGCGGACACGATGGAACCGCACCGCTGGTGCCCGGGCGACCCGAAGCAGATGCCCTACGTGGTGAACCAGTACATCGACTGGGATTGGAGTGTCTGCCACACCTGGTATCCGACCCAATACGGGATGGGCAACGTCACCATGCAGGGCCGGCCGACCTCGATCTGGGACGGCGACAACCCGCCGATCGAAGCGATCACCATCCGGCATTGCCCGCCGATCAGCTTCATGTGCCCCTAGCGAATCCCGCGGCGGTCAGTGCCGAGCGAGCCGAATTCGCGCACAGGTAACTGATTTAGCCCCGACGGTCGGAATGGAAACGACGCGCGGCCGTGTTGCAGTCGTGCGTGACCATTCGCCTCGGACTACAAATTCCCAACTTCTCCTACGGCACACCAGTCGCCGAACTGTTTCCCGCCGTCCAAGCCCAGGCCCGCGAGGCCGAAGGCGCCGGCTTCGACACCGTCCTGTTGATGGACCACTTCTACCAGCTACCGGGCCTCGGCGAGCCCGACGAGCCCATGCTGGAGGCCTACACCGCGCTCGGTGCCCTGGCCGCCTCGGTGGAGCGGGTGCAGCTGTCGACGTTGGTGACCGGCAACACCTACCGCAACCCGACCCTGCTCGCGAAGGCGATCACCACCCTGGACGTCGTGAGCGCAGGCCGGGCGATCCTCGGCATCGGGGCGGGCTGGTTCGAGTTGGAGCACCAGCAGCTGGGCTTCGAGTTCGGCACGTTCACCGAGCGATTCGAGAAGCTGCAGGAGGCGCTCGACATCATCGTGCCGATGCTGCACGGCGAGCGTCCCACCTTCACCGGCAAGTGGTATCGCACGGAAAGCGCGATCAACGAGCCCCGCTACCGCGACCACATCCCGGTCATGCTCGGCGGCAGCGGGGAGAAGAAGACGTTCCGGCTGGCCGCCCGCTACGCCGACCACCTCAACATCATCGCCGACATCGACCAGCTGCCCGGCAAGCTCGAGGTGCTGCGGCAGCGCTGCGCGGAAATCGACCGTGATCCGTCCACGTTGGAGACCAGCGCGTTGCTGACCGTCGTCGTCGACGGTTACGGCGCGCCCAGCGACATCGGGGAGGCCCGCGGTGGGCGGGCGGTCACCGGCACCATCGACCGGATCGCCGACGAGATCAAGCGCCGGATCATTGACGTGGGCATCGACGGCGTGATCGTCAACCTGCCGACGCACCGCTACACACCCGGTGTCGTCACTGCGGTGGGCGAGGCGCTGAAGCCGGTCGTCGACGCGCGGTGAGGTGCCGGTTACGCGCCATCCTTCTCGGCATGATCAGGCCTTGGCGCCCAGCCCCGCGATCAAGTTGACGGTGACCGCCAAGACGACCGCGCCGAAGAGGTAGGACAGCAACGCGTGGCGCAACACCGTCGCCCTGATCGATGTCAGTCCGATCTCGGTGTCCGACACCTGAAAGGTCATGCCGACGGTGAAGGCGACATAGGCAAAGTCGCGAAAGCGGGGTGGCTCCGGGTCGTGGAAGTTGATTCCCCCGGGCCCGTCGGAGTAATAGAGGCGCGCGTAGTGCACGGTGAACAAGGTGTGTACGGCGAACCAGGACGCCGCAACGGTCAAGACGCCGACGACGGCGGCCGCTACCTTCTCGGGGCCCGAATGCGATGCAGCGGCCACCACGTAACCGACCCCGCCCAGGCTCGCGACGCTCGCGGACACGATGACCGCGTCGGCCACCCACCGAGTGGGGTCCTCCCTCGTCACGTATCTGCATGTCTGATCGGCGTCCATACGGCCCAGCAGCAGCCGCGTCCACACCACGTAGACACCCGCGGTGACGATCCAGCCGACCAGCGCGAATCGCCACCCCAGTGCGTTGCCCACCGCGAGCGCCGCGGCGACTCCGAGCAGGGCGGCCACCGCGATCCGGGCCGCGACCGTGTCGCGAAACAACTGAACGAGGTTTTCCACCACCCGACCTAAGCACGAGCGTTCGTCGGCCGTCGCCAAAATCCCGGGCCGTCAGATCCCGACGATGACGATGACCACGCCCGCTATGATCGCCACGGCCAGTGACAGCAACAGGAAGCTGACGACCCGCTCCTTCGCCGCCGCGGCCTCGTGGTCGGCCGCCGCGATCGGCGCGAGCCTGCGGCCGGCGCCCCACGCCGCCGCGAGCAGGGTCGCGAGCCAGTTCGCGTAGGCGGCGTACACGATCAACACGACGGCCGTAACGCCCCAGGCGTAACTCAGGTGGAGGTGGGGCCAGAGCAGGCCGATCAGCACGAGGAACATGCCGTTGAGGACGGCCTCGAGGTGGCTCGACAGCGCCATGCGCGGATTCTTCAGCGCCGCGACGGCGAATCCGGTGAGCAGGCCGATCAGGAAGAGGACCAGCCCGAGCGTGAACAGCACCGTCTGCATGTCAGCACCCTAGGGGCGCGGTGCAGCGCATGTCTGCCGTTAGCGTGATCCGCGCCGCCTGCCGTCAGCGTGTGCCGGGTGGAAGGCTCGGCGGCGTCGTCGCGGTCGTGGTTGGCAGTGTCGACGTGTAGCCGGGGCTGCTGGTCACGGTGACGGTGCTCGTGCTCGTGGACGGCGGCGGCACTTCGGTCGTCGTCGTGATCGTCGTGACGCTGGTCGTTGTCGACGTGGACGACGTCGTCGTCGCGGACGCCGCTGCCAATACGCCGCAGGCCACCCGCTTGCCGGATTCACCGGTGGAGCTGGTGCTCAGGTTGTCCGCGGTCTGGTGCACGACGAGCGCGGTCCCCGAGCTGTTGCGCAGGTCCGAGGCCGTCAACAGGTTGGTGGTGGTGACGAGCTTGGCCGAGCCGTCGTTGCGCACCTGCAATGCGGTCAGGTCGCCGCTGGCCGGAAAACCCGTGTGGTCCGGCGCCTGGTAGACGCTTCCCGCGGACTCGAAGTCACCGTCGCATTTGCCCACCGAATGGATTTGCAGCCCGTGAAAGCCCGGGCTAAGAACCTGATTGGCTCCGGTCTCCACGGTGACCGTCGCGTAGCCGTTCGCGAAATCGATGGTGGCGGTGCCGACCTGGTTTCCGTCGGCGCTCTTCAACTGCGTGGTCATCCGCTCCGTGCCGGGCGGCGCGCTCGAGGACGTCGAACTGGTGGCCTGGCCACCCTGCTGATTTGCGCATGCGGCCAACGGTGCAATGGTCACGGCAAGCACCGCGGTCGTGAAGGATACGCCCTTGTTCTTCATGGGCCCGTCGTACCCCGATTAGTCGCGGTCGAAACGATTACAGCAAACTCAGCATGGCCGTTCGGCCGCGGACGCGGAGCGTGTTGATGGTGGAACGACGTAGTCGGTCCATGCGCTCGAGCATCCGCTCACCGAGTGTTTCGAGCATGTCCGCGCTCAAATCTATTGGGGCCGGGCACAAGTCGCGCTCCTCTTCGCTGGCGTGGGCGTCCAGAACGCTGACGAACGAGTGCCATTCGTCCTCGTATTGCGGCGCGGTCGGCGGCGTCCGAAGGAGCACTGCCAGCTGATCCCAGACCTGGCGGTGCTCGGCGTGGGCGATCGCGACCAGTGCGCTTGCCTCCGACACCGCCGGATAGAACAGGTCGTCCTCGATCCGCATGTGGATGTCGAGTTCGATCAACAATTCGTCGAGGGCATCCTGGCGTTCGCCGCTATCCGGGGGGAGCGCGGTGATCACCTTGCAGAACCCGCGCAAGACTTTGTGGTGTTCGAAAAGCACTTCGTAAGCGTTCATTTCGTCACTCCGCGCACCTCGACGAATCCTTCGCGGATGCGTATCGGGTAATGCGGCAGCGCTGCCGTCGCGGGCCCGCGCAGCACTTCTCCCGATTCGCAGTCGAAGCGGGAGCCATGCCACGGGCAGACGATCCGGTCGCGATCGATCCAGCCGTCGTCCATCGGCGCACCCAGGTGAGGGCAGCGCGCGCCGACGGCCAGCACCCGGTCGTCGGTGCGGTACAGAACCACGCCGACGCCGTCCACCTCGACCCGCTGCGGCTGGCCGTCGAGGGCCGTGGCCGGCAGCACCGGCGTCCAGTGCTCCCGACGCAGCCGATCACCGGAGCGGTCGACCCCGGTGCCCGACCCGAACACCAGGACGCCGCCCAGGTAGCCGCCGCTCAGGGTGAGGCCGTAACCCAGCGCGCTGGTCGCCATCCCGCGCGCGTGGCGCCCGTGCCGGCGATCCCACCACGACAGCGCGTACAGGCTCGTCGCGACCCCGTTCAGCAAGCCGTGCACAAGGCCGACCCGTCGCGCCTGTTCGTGGGTGTGTTGCCAGTCGGTCAGGCCGGTCGCGGCCGCGCCGAGGCTTCCGACGAGTCCGACGCCCAACGCGAACATGGACGCGTCACGCAGTTGAGCGGCACGCCCCGGCAGCGCGCAGGCCGCATCCATGGCTACGGTCGTCGTGACCGCTCCCGTCGGCACCGACGCGAGCGCCGGGTGCAGCGGATGGCCGAGCCAGGTGCCGTGCAGCGCATTGCTCACCCGGTCTCGATATCGGCCGGTGGCCGCGAATAGGAATGTCAGGCCATGCTCGAGCCGGTAGCTCGGCCGGTCGAGCCATTTCTGTCGCCCCAGGGCCATCGCCGGGGCATGCCCGCCATTAAAGACACGATCGACAAATCGGCGTGGTCGTTCAGTCACGGCACCCTCCTGTGCGCGTGAGCGAACCGGCGCGGGGCCCCCGACACGACGGAACGCCCGAATTCAGTCCGACGCGACGGAGGGGCTTTCAGCGCCGCGTCGAATGGACGCGGCCAGCCTGCGGCCTAGCCCATGACTGATAGACGGACCGCGACGGCGATTCGTTCAACCGTGCCGTGAAGCGCTCAGGCCGAGCGGCGGATGCCGCGCGTGCGGCCGATGTCGCCCTTCAGCAGCATGTCGCGCTCGGATTCGGACAAGCCACCCCAAACCCCATAGGGCTCACCGACTTCGAGCGCGTGAGAACGGCAGGCCTCGATCACCGGGCACCGCCGGCACATCTCCTTGGCGCGCTGCTCACGCTGCATGCGGGCGCGGCCGCGCTCACCGTCCGGGTGGAAGAACATCGACGAGTCAACGCCACGGCACAAGCCCTGCAGTTGCCAGTTCCAGATGTCGGCGTTGGGTCCAGGTAGCTGCTCCGGCTGTGGCATTGGTGTTTCCCTCTCTGCACGGCACGCCCAGTAAGGTCAGGATCGCGAAGCGATTGTGCAACTGAAATGAAGCGGCGTCACCGATGACTACCCGTCATGCGTAGACGTTAGGGCGGACGGCGAATTTGCGTCAATAGCCACTTAGCCCGGCAAAATATGTAATGGTTATAAAAGAATTAACGTCGCGTTCATCTGCTACCCAATGGCGAAACACGCACCGTGCTACCAGGCACTTGACCGGAACGAGATTTCCCAGCTCACAGGCCGAGGGAGGGCCAACCGCGATTAGTACAGGGCCTATCGTGATTAACAGTTCGGTAACGCGAACAGCACAAACTGTTTACTCCCATCGCCGTGATTGAAACTCGTCACACTTTTGTGATTGGCCGGACGCTGGCCGCCGCTGCCTTCGGTGACCAGCCCGGAACGTGGCCGCTGCCGTCCGCGGTCACGCCGGAGGACTTGTGGCTGCGCGCCGTGGCCGCGGGCGGGCAGGGCCGCTACGGGAGCGCCTACCGCGATCTGGCGGTGCTGCGGCGCAGCGCCCCCGCCGGACGGCTGGTCTCCCTGGCCCACAGCACACAGGGATCGTTTCTGCGCCAGCTCGGCTGGCACACCGTGGCGCGCGGCTGGGACGGTCGCGCCCTGGCGTTGGCCGGCAGCGCCGACGCGGCGGCCGACGCGCGGGCCGACGCCCTGATCGGGTTGGCGGCCGACGCGTTGGGCGTCGGCCGGTTCGCGGCCGCGGCGGTACTGCTGGCCCGCGCGGACACGGAGCTCGGCGCCGGACCGGTGCCCGACCGGCAGCCGGTGCGCCGCGCGTGGGTGGCCGCCGAACTGGCGATGGCCCGCGGCGACGGAACCCGCGCGGTCCGCGAGGCCACCGAAGCGGTGCGGCTCGCGGGCGCCATGGCCATCCCGTCGGCGCGGCATGCGATCAAGAGCGAGGTGGTGCTGGCTGCCGCCTTGTGCAGCGCCGGGGCCGTCGAGGGCGCCCGCGCGGTGGCGGATGCGGCCCTGGACGCCGCGGGGCTGCTTGGGCTGGTCCCGCTGCGGTGGGCGTTGGCGTGCTTGCTGATTGATCTCGGCAGCGTCACGTATTCGACACAGCAGCTACACGAAATTCGCGATGTCTGCGCAGGCCAAGTGCGGCGCGCCGGTGCGACGTGGCGTTCCGCTTGAAATGGACTCCCGGCCGTTATTGTCATTTAGTTAGTTAGCCCGGTTAGCCCGCGATGTGCCCCGCTCGTAACGTTGGAGATACCGCCGTCGATGACAATTCAAGGGGATCGTCTCGACGCCGTGGTGGCCAAGGCCGTGGCGGGGGACAGCAACGCACTACGGGAGGTGCTGGAGACCATCCGTCCGATTGTCGTGCGATATTGCCGCGCGCGGGTCGGGACAGTCGAGCGGGGTGGCCTGTCAGCGGATGACGTGGCACAGGAGGTGTGCTTGGCGACTATCACGGCGCTGCCGCGTTACCGGGATCGGGGACGTCCCTTCCTCGCTTTCCTGTACGGCATTGCGGCGCACAAGGTCGCGGACGCCCATCGCGCCGCCGGCCGCGATCTGTCCTACCCGACCGAGGTGATCCCCGAGCGCTGGTCATCCGACGCGGGCCCGGAACAGCGGGCCATCGAGGCCGATTCGGTCAGTCGGATGAGTGAACTGCTGGAAATCCTGCCCGCCAAGCAGCGGGAGATCCTGATCCTGCGCGTCGTCGTCGGCCTGTCCGCCGAGGAGACCGCGTCCGCCGTCGGCAGCACCACCGGAGCGGTCCGGGTGGCCCAGCACCGCGCGCTGTCCCGGTTGAAGTCCGAGATGATCGCGGCAGGTGACTGTGCCTGAATCCCTGGACGAATTCGCCCGCACCGACCTACTTCTCGACGCGCTCGCCGAGCGGCGGCCCGTGCACGTCGGTGACCCCGACATGGACGCGATGGCCACCCTGCTGGAGGACTGGCGTGACAACCTGCGGTGGCCGCCGGCCAGCGCGCTGGTGTCGGCTGAAGAGGCGGTCGGCGCCCTGCGCACCGGGTTGGCCGAGCGCCGGCGCGGTCGCCGCGCCCTGGCGACCATCGGATCCGTGGCGGCGGCGCTGTTGGTGCTGAGCGGCTTCGGCGCGATGGTGGTCGAGGCCCGCCCCGGGACCACGCTGTACGGGCTGCACGCGATGTTCTTCGACCAGCCGCGGGTCAACGAGAAGCATCAGGCCTTGCTGTCGGCCAGGGCCGACCTCGCCAAGGTGCAGGAATCGATCGACCAAGGCCAATGGGACCAGGCCCGGAATCAGCTGACCGAGGTGAGCAGCCTGGTCCAGTCGATCGACGACCCGGCCAGCAAACAGGAGCTGACCAACCAGCTGAACCTGCTGAATCTCCGGGTGGCCACGCGCAACCCGAACGCGACGCTGCCGCCCCCGGCGAACACCCCGTCGGCCTGGTCGACGCCGACCACCCCGGTCCCCACGGCGGCGGCCACGCCCTCCGAGAGCTCCCCGAGTCCGTCAGCGACGCCGTCACCGAGTCAGTCGTGGAGCAAGCACCGGCATCACGGCCAGACGTCCGCACCCTCGGCGGTGGCGCCGAACAATCCCTGACGACGGGCTAACCGTCAGCGGCGGTAACCGTCAGCGTCCGAGGTGGCCTCGTTGAGCGAGGCGTCGGCGTATCCCCGGCAGTAGTCCCACGTGACGTAGGCGTCCGGTTCGGGGTCGTAGGCCGGCTCGTGCGGGCGGACCGTGCCGTCGATCAGCAGCTGCAACAGGTTCGCCCGGAGCATGTCCCAGTCGTGATAGTGGTCCTGCTGGCATTCGTCACAGCACACCACGAGTCCGCGAATGCCCTTGTGCGCCAACAGGGCCTCGTAAACCGCCAGGTCGGCCAGGTCGGCCTCGACCGCCATCCGCTCCTGGGCGTCCAGGGGTTGCCCCGGCTCTACGGCTTCCAGCGCAGCCGACGGATCGCAGGGGTCGTCGGCGAAGGGGTCGGGCGGCAAACCCGGTGGGAGGTGATCGCGCACGCACACTAGCCTACGCAGCCGGGCCGGGATAACGCCAGCAGGCAAGCCGCCCGTCGTTTCCGTGCCGGTTTGGGCCGGCTGCCCCCCGCGGCGCGCCCCGGCAAGCGGTTGGAGGGGCCGGCCGAGCCGATAGGATGGGGTTCTCGCGCCGCATCGTATGGAGGGCCCCACCGATGACCCGTGGCATGTCCCACCTGGAAGACAGCTCCGACCTCGTCGGCAGCCCCTACGTGCGCGATCCACGCATCGGGGGGCTGATCGACGACCCGGTGCCCACCGGGGGTGACAACCCGCACAAGGTCGCGATGCTGGGCCTCACCTTCGACGACGTCTTACTCCTGCCCGCCGCCTCGGATGTGGTCCCCGCCACCGCCGACACGTCCAGCCAGCTCACCAAGAAGATCAGGCTCAAGGTGCCGCTGGTCAGCTCGGCGATGGACACGGTCACCGAGTCGCGGATGGCCATCGCGATGGCCCGGGCGGGCGGCATGGGCGTGCTGCACCGCAACCTGCCCGTGGCCGAACAGGCCGGCCAGGTCGAGATGGTGAAGCGCTCGGAGGCCGGCATGGTCACCGACCCCGTCACCTGCCGCCCGGACAACACCCTGGCCCAGGTCGACGCGCTGTGCGCCCGCTTCCGGATCTCGGGCCTGCCGGTGGTCGACGACACCGGGGCGCTGGTCGGCATCATCACCAACCGCGACATGCGGTTCGAGGTCGACCAGACCCGAAAGGTCGCCGAGGTGATGACCAAGGCGCCGCTGATCACCGCCCAGGAGGGGGTGAGCGCCGACGCCGCCCTGGGGCTGTTGCGGCGCCACAAGATCGAGAAGCTGCCCGTCGTCGACGGCCACGGCCGGCTCACCGGGCTGATCACCGTCAAGGACTTCGTCAAGACCGAACAGCACCCGCTGGCCACCAAGGACAGCGACGGCCGTCTGCTGGTGGGTGCCGCCGTCGGCGTCGGCGGCGACGCCTGGGTCCGGGCGATGATGCTGGTCGACGCCGGGGCCGACGTGCTGATCGTCGACACCGCGCACGCGCACAACCGGTTGGTGCTCGACATGGTCGGCAAGCTCAAGGCCGAGGTGGGCGAGAAGGTCGAGGTGATCGGCGGCAACGTCGCCACCCGCTCCGCGGCCCTGGCGCTGATCGACGCCGGTGCCGACGCGGTCAAGGTCGGCGTGGGGCCGGGCTCGATCTGCACCACCCGGGTGGTGGCCGGGGTCGGCGCGCCACAGATCACGGCGATTTTGGAAGCAGTGGCGGCCTGTCATCCGCATGGTGTGCCGGTGATCGCCGACGGCGGGCTGCAGTATTCCGGCGACATCGCCAAGGCGCTGGCCGCCGGTGCCTCGACGGCCATGCTGGGCTCGCTGCTGGCGGGCACCGCCGAGGCCCCCGGCGAGCTGATCTTCGTCAACGGCAAGCAGTTCAAGAGCTACCGCGGCATGGGTTCGCTGGGCGCCATGCAGGGCCGGGGTGGCGCGAAGTCGTACTCCAAGGACCGCTACTTCGCCGACGACGCATTGAGCGAGGACAAGCTGGTGCCGGAGGGAATCGAGGGCCGGGTGCCGTTCCGCGGCCCGCTGTCCTCGGTGATCCACCAGCTCACCGGCGGTCTGCGGGCCGCGATGGGCTACACGGGCTCGCCGACCATTGAGGCGCTGCAACAGGCGCAGTTCGTCCGGATCACCTCGGCCGGACTGCGCGAAAGCCATCCGCACGACGTCGCGATGACCGTCGAAGCGCCGAACTACTTTGCGCGCTGAGGCCGGGATGGTCGAGATCGGGATGGGCCGCAACGCCCGTCGCACCTATGAGCTGAGCGAAGTCAGCATCGTGCCGTCGCGGCGCACCCGGTCGTCGCAGGACGTGTCGACCGCCTGGCAGCTGGACGCCTACCGGTTCGAGATCCCGGTGGTGGCCCATCCGACCGACGCGCTGGTGTCCCCGGAGTTCGCCATCGAGCTCGGCCGCCTCGGCGGGCTGGGCGTCCTCAACGGCGAGGGGCTGATCGGCCGGCACGCCGACGTGCAGGGCAAGATCGCCCAGCTGGTCGAGGCCGCCAGCAAGGAGCCCGAGCCGTCGGCGTCGATCCGGCTGCTGCAGGAGTTGCACGCCGCCCCGCTGAACCCCGACCTGCTGGGATCCGCGGTCGCGCGCATCCGGGAGGCCGGGGTGACCACGGCGGTGCGGGTCAGCCCGCAGAACGCCCAGGCGCTGACCCCGGTGCTGCTACAGGCCGGCATCGACCTGCTGGTCATCCAGGGCACCATCGTGTCCGCCGAGCGGGTGGCCAGCGACGGGGAACCGCTGAACCTGAAGACGTTCATCTCCGAGCTCGACGTCCCGGTGGTGGCCGGCGGGGTGCTCGACCACCGCACCGCGCTGCACCTGATGCGCACCGGCGCCGCCGGCGTGATCGTCGGCTACGGCTCCACCCGGGGCGTGACCACCAGCGACGAGGTGCTGGGCATCAGCGTGCCGATGGCCACCGCCATCGCCGACGCCGCGGCCGCGCGGCGCGAGTACCTCGACGAGACCGGCGGCCGTTACGTGCACGTGCTTGCCGACGGCGACATCCACACCTCCGGCGAGCTGGCCAAGGCGATCGCCTGCGGGGCCGACGCGGTGGTGCTCGGCACGCCGCTCGCCGAATCCGCCGAGGCGCTCGGCGAGGGCTGGTTCTGGCCCGCCGCGGCGGCGCACCCGTCGCTGCCGCGTGGGGCGTTGCTGCAGATCGCCCTCGGCGAGCGGCCGCCCCTGGAGCGGGTGCTCAACGGGCCCTCCGACGACCCGTTCGGTTCGCTGAACCTGGTCGGCGGACTGCGCCGGTCTATGGCCAAGGCGGGCTATTGCGACCTCAAGGAATTCCAGAAGGTCGGGCTCGCCGTCGGCAGCTGAGCCCGGCGAGGGCCGCTGGCTTGTTACCTGTGAGTAAGGCCATACTGGTGCGATGAGGCCGGATTACGACGTTCTGATCATCGGTTCGGGGTTCGGGGGCAGCGTCAGCGCGCTGCGGCTGACCGAAAAGGGCTACCGCGTAGGCGTATTGGAGGCCGGGCGGCGGTTCGCCGACGAGGACTTCGCCGAGACGTCCTGGGACCTGCGCAAGTTCCTGTGGGCCCCGAGGCTCGGTTGCTACGGCATCCAGCGGATCCACCCGCTGCGCAATGTGATGATCCTGGCCGGCGCCGGCGTGGGCGGCGGCTCCCTGAACTACGCCAACACCCTCTACGTTCCGCCGGAGCCGTTCTTCAAAGACCGGCAGTGGTCGCACATCACCGACTGGCGCGACGAGTTGATGCCCCACTACGAGCAGGCGAAACGGATGCTCGGGGTGGTCACGAACCCCACCTTCACCGACGCGGACCGCATCCTGAAGGAGGTCGCCGACGAGATGGGTTGCGGGGACACCTTCGTATCCACCCCGGTCGGGGTGTTCTTCGGTCCCGACGGCTCCAAGACCCCGGGCAAGACCGTGCCGGACCCGTACTTCGGCGGCGCGGGACCGGAGCGCACCGGCTGCCTGGAGTGCGGTTGCTGCATGACGGGCTGCCGCTACGGCGCCAAGAACACGCTGCTGAAGAACTACCTCGGCCTCGCCGAATCGGCCGGGGCGCAAGTGATCCCCATGACCACCGTCAAGGGCTTCCAGCAGCGGCCCGACGGGACGTGGGAGGTCCGCACCGTGCGCACCGGCAGCTGGCTGCGCAGGGACCGGCGCACCTACACTGCGACGCACCTGATCCTGGCGGCGGGCACCTGGGGGACGCAGCACCTGCTGTTCAAGATGCGCGACAAGGGCAAGTTGCCGCGTCTGTCCGAGAAGCTGGGTGTGCTGACGCGCACCAACTCCGAGTCCATCGTCGGCGCCGGGAAACTCGAGGTCGACCCGAACCTGGACCTGACCCACGGGGTGGCCATCACGTCGTCGATCCACCCCACCGCCGACACGCACGTCGAACCCTGCCGCTACGGCAAGGGCTCCAACGCGATGGGCCTGTTGCAGACCCTGATGACCGACGGCACCGGCCCGGAGGGGACCGACGTGCCGCGCTGGAAGCAGCTGCTGGACCAGGCCCGCGAGGACCCGCGGCGGATGATGCGGATGCTCAACGTTCACCAGTGGAGCGAGCGCACGCTGATCGCCCTGGTCATGCAGCACCTGGACAACTCGATCACCACCTACACCAAACGCGGGAAGCTGGGCATCCGGTGGTACACCAGCAAGCAGGGCCACGGTGACCCCAACCCGGCGTGGAACCCGGTCGGCAACAAGGTCACCCGGCGCATCGCCGAGAAGATCGACGGCGTGGCCGGCGGCACCTGGGGCGAGCTGTTCAACATCCCGCTGACCGCGCACTTCCTCGGCGGCGCGGCGATCGGCGACGGCCCCGAGCAAGGGGTGATCGACCCGTACCACCGGGTCTATGGCTACCCCACGATGTTCGTCGTGGACGGCGCCGCCATCTCGGCGAACCTGGGCGTCAACCCGTCGCTGTCGATCACCGCACAGGCCGAACGGGCCGCGTCGCTGTGGCCGAATAAGGGCGAGACCGATCAGCGCCCGCCGCAGGGGCAGCCGTACCGCCGGCTGGACCCGATCGCGCCCGGGCACCCGGTGGTGCCCGTCGACGCACCGGGTGCGCTGCGCTGGTTGCCCATCACCCCGGTGAGCTCGACCGGTTAGCTTGCGATCGCCTCGCTGCTCGGTCGGTCGGCGACCCGCAGCGCTCGGCTACGCCTAGCTTGCGATCGCCTCGCTGCTCGGTCGGTCGGCGACTCGCAGCGCTCGGCTACGCCTAGCTTGCGATCGCCTCGAGCGGGGCGCCACTGACCACCCGGCTGCGTTCCCGGTGGATGTTGAAGGGCACGTCGCCCATCAACGTGACCCGGTGCATCAGCCGGGGCTGGTCGTCGTAGTCGTCGACCGCCCGGTGCTGGGTGGCCCGGTTGTCCCAGATGGCGACGTCGCCCGGTGCCCAGTTCCAACGAATGGTGTTCTCCGGCATGGTGATTCGCCGTTGCAGCATTTCGAAGAGCACGGCCGATTCGTAGCTGTCAAGGCCGACGAACCCGCGCACGAAATCTCCCAGCAGCAGCGTGCGCTCGCCGGTCTCCGGGTGCACGCGCACCACGGGATGCTCGGTCCGGAAATCCGGCTTTTCGAAGGCCTGCCGGAACGAGCGCTGCGCGTCGGTCAATGCCTGCGGGGTGATGTAGTCATAGCGGTTGGTGTGTAGGGCCCACAGGTCGTCGACGAGCCACGTCAGCGGCTCGGGCAGGTCGTCGTATGCCGCCGCGGTGTTGGTCCACAGTGTGGACCCGCCGTAGCGGGGCAGGGTGACGGCGCGCAGGATCGAGGCCGCCGGATAGTTGGCCACGAACGTGACGTCGGTGTGCCAGCGGTTGGCCTTGCCGTACTCGGAGTTGATCGGGGTGATGACCGGCGCGTTCTTGGCGGCGAGCAGCTCCGCGGCCGGGTGGCCGACGGGGGTGCCCAGCAGGCCGGCGAACGCCAGCTGCGCCTCGTCGTCGAGGTGGTGCTGGTGGCGGAAGAAGATCACCTTGTGGGCCAACAGCGCCTGGCGGATCTTTTCGACCACCTCGTCGTCGAGGTCGCCCCCGAGGCGCACCCCGTCGACCCGAGCGCCGATACGGCTGCCCAGCTTGGTGACGGTTATCTGACCAATCATTTTCATCAGTCCTTGCGTAAAGGTGTGTAGTCAACTGACTACATCGAGTAGTGTAGACACATGACTACAGCGCCCGCAAGTGGCCGCTCGAACATGCCCACCGGACGGGCCGAGGTGGCCGCGGCCATCCTGGAGGCCGCCACCGACCTGTTCGCCGAGCGCGGCCCCGCCGCGACGTCGATCCGGGACATCGCCGCTCGGTCCAACGTCAACCACGGGCTGGTGTTTCGGCACTTCGGCACCAAGGAGAACCTCGTCGGTGCCGTGCTCGATCACCTGGGCGCCAACCTGACTGCGCTGCTGAACGCCGGGGCGCCCGCCGACGAACTGGACCGGGCCCTCGACCGGCAGATGCGCGTGATGGCCCGCACCGTGCTGGACGGGTATCCGGCGGGGCAGCTGCAGAAGCGCTTCCCCAACATTGCGGCGATACTCGAGTGGGTGCTGCCGCTTTACGACAACGAGACAGAAGGGCGGCTGGCCGTAGCCAACGCTCTTGCGCTGCAATTCGGTTGGCGGCTCTTCGCACCGATCCTGAGGTCTGCGACGGGGATCGAGGCGCTGACGGACGCCGAGATACGCCAGGCGGCCGGCGCCGAGGTGGGGCGGATCCTCAGTCCGGGCTGACGCTCACTTGTTCCGGGTGAGCGCCCGGCGGTGGAGCGGCTCGCGGCCCGGCGGCTGCTGCGGGGGCGGCAACAGCGGCTTGCGGGGTTGCAGCGCAATGGTTTTCGGCGCATCGGTGGTCAGGGTGACCTCTTCGCCCGCGTGCCGGATGGTGAGCTGGCCGCCCGGGCCGTCGCGCACCGTATAGGTGACATCGGAGTGGTTCACGTCGACGGTCACCCGGAAATCACGCCACCGAAGGCGAAACCGCAGCCGCGAGATGCCGTCGGGCAACGCGGGATCCAGCGACAGGATGCCCTCGTCGTCGCGCAGGCCGCCGAAGCCGCCCACCAGCGCCGTCCAGGCACCGGCGAGCGAGGCCATGTGCAGGCCGTCGCGGGTGTTGTGGTGCAGATCGCGCAGGTCGATCAGCCCGGCCTCGTAGGCGTAGTCGTGCGCCAGTTCCAAGTGCCCGACCTCGGCACACATCACCGCCTGGGTGCACGCGGACAGCGAGGAGTCGCGCACCATGCGCCGCTCGTAATAGTCGACGTTGCGCGCCTTCTGCTCGGGGGTGAACACGTGGCTCTGCCACTGCATCGCCAGCACCAGGTCGGCCTGCTTGATCACCTGCGCGGGGTAGAGCCGCACGTACGGGTCGTGCAGCAGCAACGGGTAGGCGTGGTTCTCCTTGAAGTCCCACTCGGCGAGGGTGGTGAACCCCTCGCACTGCTGATGGACCCCCAGGCCGGCGTCGTAGGGAATGTTGGCCGCGTCGGCCGCGTCGCGCCACGACGCCGTCTCCTCGGTGGTGACGCCCATCGCCTCCGCCGCCTCGGGGTGGCGGTTGCAGGCCTCGGCGGCGGTGCGCAGGTTGTGCGCGGCCATCAGGTTGGTGAAGACGTTGTCGCGCACGATCGCGGTGTACTCGTCGGGGCCGGTGACGCCGTCGAGGTGCCACACCCCGTGCCGGTCGTGGTGGCCGAGGGAGACCCAGAGCCGGGCGGTCTCGACGAGTACCCCCAGCCCGCAATGCTTTTCGAGCTCTTCGTCGCCGGTGACGATGCGGTAGCGCTCGAACGCCATGGCGATGTCGGCGTTGATGTGCCAGGCCGCGGTGCCGGCGGGCCAGTAGGCCGAGCACTCCTGCCCGCGGATGGTCCGCCACGGGAAGCTGGCGCCCTGGAGGCCGAGCTCGGCCGCCCGCTCCCTGGCCAGGTCCAGGGTGGACGCCCGCCACCGCAGGGCGTCGGCCACCGCGTGCGGCGCGGTGTAGGTGAGCACCGGCAGCACGTAGCTTTCGGTGTCCCAGAAGGCGTGACCGTCGTATCCGGTCCCGGTGAGGCCCTTGGCCGGGATCGCGCGGCGCTCGGCGCGCGCGCTGGCCTGCAACAGGTGAAAAAGCCCGAACCGCACCGCTTGCTGCGATTCCGGGTCGCCCTCGACCTCGACGTCGGCGCTGTCCCAGAAGTCGTCGAGGTATTTCCGTTGCGCGTCCAGCAGGCCCTGCCATCCGCTGTAACGGGCGCTGTGGATCGCGGCGGCGGCCTGGTCGCGCAGCGCGGGGCGCGATCGCATGCTGGACCAGCCGTACGCCAGGTACTTGACGATGCGCAGCTTCTGCCCGGCGCGCAGCCCGCAGATCACCGTGGTCCGCGCCAGGTCGTCGCGGGCATCGGTGCTGAATTCGACGCGGCCGGGCACGTCGATCTCGTGGTCCATCGCGGCCGACATCATCAGGGCGCTGCTGCGGGTGCGGTGCATGAGAAGCGCTCCGGTTTCGGTGTTTTCGTGGTCGACGGCCACCAGCGGGCTCTCCAGGATGGCCGACACCCGAGGGTCGCCCGAGGTCTGCGGCTGGTCCTCGTTGGTGACCAGTTCGGACTGCACCGTCACGCGCACGAACTCGCCGACCGCCTCCACGACGTATTCGATGGCGGCCACGCCGCGCTGGGCCAGCGACACCAGCCGGGTGGACACCAGCCTGATCTCCTTGCCAGCGGGGGAGCGCCAATGCGCGCGGCGGGTCATCGTCCCGGCGCGCAGGTCGAGAGTTCGCTCGTGCGAGATCAATTCGCCGTAGCGGACGTCGAACGGCTCGTCCTCGACCAGCAGGCGGATGATCTTGCCGTTGGTGACGTCGACGATGGTCTGCCCGGCTTCCGGGTAGCCGTAGCCGGCCTCGGCGTAGGGCAGCGGCCGGATCTCGTAGAAGGAGTTCAGGTAGGTGCCGGGCAGGCCGTAGGGCTCGCCCTCGTCGAGGTTGCCGCGCAGCCCGATGTGCCCGTTGGACAGGGTGAACAGGGATTCGGACTGGGCCAGCAGGTTCAGGTCGAGCCTGGTCTCGCTGACGTGCCAGGGATCGACGGGAAAGGCGTCGTCGTCGATCATGACTGCAGCAGCTCGGCGAGGTCGGTGACCACCACGTCGGCGCCGTTGCGGCGCAGATCGTCGGCCTGGCCCACTCGATCGACGCCCACCACGTAGCCGAAGTTTCCTGCGTGACCGGCCTGCACGCCGGAGATCGCGTCCTCGAACACGGCCGCGGCGTCGGCGCCGACGCCCAGCATCTCGGCGCCGCGCAGGTAGGAGTCGGGGGCCGGCTTGCCGGCGATGTGCTCGTCGCGCAGCGTGACGCCGTCCACCCGCTTCTGGATGAACCGGTCCAGACCGGTGATCTCGAGGACGTCGCGCGTGTTGGCGCTCGAGGACACCACCGCGATGCCCAGGCCGGCCGCCGAGGCCGCCTCCAGGTATCGTCGCGATCCCTCGAAAACCTCGACGCCGTCCTTGCGCAGGACCTGTTGGAACATCTCGTTCTTGCGGTTGCCCAGGCCGTAGATCGTCTCGGCGTCTCCCGGGTCGTCGGGGCTGCCGTCGGGCAGCTCGATCCCGCGGCTCTGCAGGAACGACCGGACCCCGTCCTCGCGCTTCTTGCCGTCCACGTATTTGCGGTAGTCGGCGGCCGCGTCGAAGGGGACGAATTCTTCCCCGGTGCGCTTGGCCCGCTCCGACAGGTAGTCGTCGAACATGGCCTTCCAGGCCTTGGTGTGCACGCTGGCGGTGTCGGTGAGCACACCGTCGAGGTCGAACAGGCAGGCGTGCACCTTCTCGGGCAGACCCAGCATGGGGACTCGCTTCCTGGTCTTAGGGGACTAGTCAAGCGATACCCACTCCACCATGCCGACATGTCTGTCGCCAAGCGGTCACCCGGGCGCGGCCGTGGCGACCCCCTGGATGGCTCGCAGGCGCCGGTCCGCCAGCGCGGCGGTCAGGTTCTCGACTTTGCGGTCGAAGTCGGTGACGAAGGCGTGCAAACCCAGCGGGTTGGAGGGCTGGGCCAGCAACGCTTGCATGAACTCGGCCGCCTGGTCGGTGAGGTCGTCCCAGTGCTCGACGGCGAACCCGGCGGACTCGATGACCGCGCGTAACCCGTCGGGGGTGACCAGGTGGCTGCGCTCGGGTTGATCGGCCCACGGCAGCGGATAGTCCAGCTCGCCGTGATTCCCAATCGTCAAGTCCCACAGCGTAATCCGGCCTCCGGCCACCAGTACCCGGCGGGCTTCGGAGTACAGGCGGGCCTTGTCCGCGACGTTCATCTGGACGTGCTGGCTGATGGCGACGTCAAAAGTGTCGGCAGCAAAGGGCAGTTCGGTGACGTCCGCCTGCCGGACGGATATCCGGTCGCCGAGTCCGACCAGGCGGTTGAGCCAACGGCTTGTCTCGCAGTACTCGTCGGTGAGGTCCACGGCCGTCACCGTGCAACCGCACCGGTCGGCGACGTAGCGGGCGGTGCCACCGATCCCGCTGCCCGCGTCGAGCACCCGGCTTTCCCGGGTGATGCCCGCCAGATCCACCAGCCGGCTGGTGGCGAAGCGGCCCATGGTGTGGAAGTCCTCCACCAGAACCAGGTCGGCGGGCGCCAGGCGGTCGAGGTCTTTGCCCGCGGACCTCAACGCCCGTTCGATGTTGGGTCGGGACAAGCCGGTCGAGTACTGGTTTTCGATGGTGTCGTTCATGCGCTGACTCCCTGCATGTGCTCGGTCTGCCACAGGGAGGACCGCCCGGATAGCCGCGGATGCGCGGGCACCGGATGCTGTTGCAGGCGGTCGAAGCGGTCCAGTCGGTGCATCGGCACCAGCCCGGTCAACGTGAAGTCCCAGACCTGGCGCAGGAGATTCCCCGCCGTGCGCCGGGTTTCCGGGCCGGAGACGTATCGGCGCGCGATGGTGAGGAAATCCTCGGGCTCGACGCCCGCCACGTCTCGGACGTGGGTGGTCGGCCCGCCCGCCTCCCAGGTTCCCAGGGCGTGCTCGGGCAGGTAGTAGCGCAGGCTGGACTCGAAGTACCGGTCGGCGCGGAGCCGCTTGGCGTTGACGCGCACGGCGCGCATGAACATCCACGGCGGAATGTCGATGTGCCGCACGCGCCGACCCAACGCCTCACCGACGGCCTCCGCGATCTCGGCCGCCGACAGCAGCGTCGGTCCGGTCGGGCGGTACGCGCGCCCGTCGTGGCGATGCGGCTCGAGCAGCGCACCCACCGCGACCCGGGCGATGTCTTCGTTGGAGGGAGGTGCGTTGCGGCCCTTACCGGTTGGGACCGGCAGGATTCCCAGCGCCGCGGCCAGCGGCAGTACCTGGAGATAGTTGTCGGCGAAGTAGCCGGGATCGACCGCGACATGGGCGGTGTCCGGCAGCAGGCCGAACAGTTTGTCCGTGAGCCAGGCGTGCCGGGTCATCAGTGACGGGTGCTCCGGGCTGGCCAGCCACTGCCCGAGCGCCACCACCGCTTCTACGCCGGTGCGCTGGGCGCCGACGGCGAAGGCGACCGCGCTGTCGAGCGCATGGGGATGGTAAGGAGGATTGAAGAACAGCCGGTCCACTCCGTCCAGGGCGGCCGTAACCTGTTGAAAGTCGAACATATTCGCGACGACGACCTCGGCGCCCAGTTCTCGCAATCGGGCGCTGCGCGCGTCCTCACGATGCACGATGGCCCGTGTCGTGACGCCGTGTTCAAGAAGTTGCGCGGCGACCGCGCCGCCGATCCTGCCGGTGGCTGCGGTGACCAATACTCGGGTACTCATGCGATTTCCCTTTCCAGTTGACGGGCGGGTTCCATTTGACGGGCCGGCAACAACCAGCCGACGACGATCGCGGCGCCGAGCGCAATCCCGGCGCACACCAGTGAGCTGACCTGCAAGCCGTCCAAGAAGGCGCGGTCGACGGCGCCGCGGACGTAGGCGGCCTGTTGTACCGGTAACTGCTGGATCACCCTGTGCGCCAACGCCATCGAGTGGCGCATCGCGTCGGCGGGCAGCCCCGCCAGGGCGGGGGTGCGGAGGTGGCCCGCGTACACCGACGCGAAGATGCTGCCGGAGACGGCGACGCCGAGCGTGCCCCCGAGCTCCCGTGTGGTGTCGTTGACCGCGGAGCCGACGCCGGCCTTGTCGATGGGCAGCGACCCCATGATCGCCTCGGTGGCCGGTGAGAAGGTCATGCCGAGGCCGCCACCGAGGAGCAGCATCTGCGCGGCGATCTGGCCGTAGGGGGTGGCCGAGTCGGCCGTCGATGCCCAGGCCAGCCCGGCGGCGAACACGGTGAGTCCGGAGGCGACGACGGCGGTGGTGCCGACTCGTGCGACGAGCCGGGGGCCCGCGATGCTGGCCAACGCGATCGAGGCGGCAACCGGCAGCAGCCGCACCCCGCTTTGAAAAGCGGTGTAGTCCTTGATGAATTGGAAGTACTGGGTGATGACGAAGATGAAGCCGAACAAGGTGAGGAAGCCGGCCGTCACGGCCAGGCTGCCGCCGGAGAACCGGCGGTTGGTGAACACCGAGACGTCCAGCATCGGATGGGTGCTGCGCCGCTCCCAGAGCGCGAAGGCGACGAGAATGGTTGTGGCCAGGGCGAAGCCGCCCGCGCTTCGCGCGTTGGTCCATCCCCAGCTGGGCGCCTCGATGACGGTGTAGACCAGCGCCGTGATGCCGGCCGCGGACAGCAGCAGGCCCGGCAGGTCGACGCGCGGCGCCGCCGGGTCACGGGAGGTAGGCACGAACAGGACGCCGCCGGCGATGGCCAGCGCGGCGATCGGGATGTTCACCATGAAAATCGCGCCCCACCAGAAGTGCTCGAGCAGCCAGCCGCCGGTGATGGGTCCGACGGCCACCCCGACGCCGACCATGGCCGCCCAGAGGCCGATCGCCTTGGCGCGTGCGGCCGGGTCGGTGAAGATGTTGGTGATCAAACCCAGCGTGGTCGGGAAGATCACCGCCGCGCCAACCCCCATGGCCGCGCGGGCCGCGATCAGCTGCTCAGCCGAATGGGTATGCGCCGCAACGGCGGAAGTGATCGCGAAGACGGCGAGGCCGCAGTTCAGCCAGCCGCGCCTGCCGAATCGGTCGGACAGGCTGCCGACCGACAGCAGCAGGCCGGACATGACCAGGGTGTACGCGTCGACGATCCATTGCAGCTGCGCGGTGTCGGCGTCCAGGTCTCGCGACAGGGTGGGCAGGGCGACGTTGACGATGGTGGCGTCGACGCTGATGACGAAGACCCCGAGGCAGATGACTGCGAGTGCGGGGATCGGGCGGTTCACGAAGAGGGGCTCGGTGCGCATGGACAAGACGCTAAAGCTACTAGACAAACAAATCAAGTATATGGTTGAAAAACATGTCTGGCGTGGTAGCTTGGCATCGTGGCACCCCGCAGGACGTACAACCAGAATTGCCCGATCGCGCTCGGTCTCGATGTCCTGGGCGAGCGCTGGACGCTGCTCATCCTGCGTGAGCTGGTCGGGGGGCCCCGCCGCTACGGTGACCTTCGTGCCGAGTTGCCCGGCATTGCAACCAATCTGCTGGCCGAGCGGCTGAAGGAGTTGCAGGACGCGGGACTCGTGGACCGCGCCGAACTGCCGGCACCGATCGGGCGCACCGTCTACAGCCTCAGCGACCTGGGGTGGCAGAAGTGCCTGCCGGTGCTGCGGAGTGTCGCCTGGCTCGGTCTGGACCGGCTGGAGCCGGTCGGCAGTGGCCCCGTTTCACCGCTGAACGGGTTTCTCGCCGGCATCCTGTTGCCATTCGACCCGGCCGGTGCCGCCGACCTGGAGTTGACCTGCCACGCCGACATCGACGGACGGGTATTCGAATTCGCCCTTCGGGGCGGTTATTTCGCGGCCCCCAAAGGCGAGCCTTCGGTGACGATCACCGCACGCGCCGCGGACCTTCTGACCGCGCGCCTCGGGGATAACGAGGCCAGGAGGAAGGCCGCGCTACGGCGCATCGACTTCACTGGCGACCCCGACGTCGTCGACGCGGTGCGGACGGCGTTTGCGCTGGACGAGGACCCGCGCTCATGGGGCAGCGCCGGCCACTAAGCTGGCTGCCGTGGAAACACCCTCGCCCCGGCCCGTGTTGGTGGTCGACTTCGGCGCCCAATATGCGCAGCTGATCGCCCGGCGCGTCCGGGAGGCGCGGGTATTCTCCGAGGTCATCCCGCACACCGCCTCGATCGACGAGATCAAGGCCCGCGAGCCGGCGGCGCTGGTGCTGTCCGGGGGACCGTCCAGCGTGTACGAACCGGGCGCCCCGCAGCTCGATCCGGCGGTGTTCGACCTCGGTGTGCCCGTGTTCGGCATCTGCTACGGGTTCCAGGCCATGGCGCAGGCCCTGGGCGGGACCGTCGCCCACACCGGAACCAGCGAGTACGGCCGCACCGAGCTGAAAGTGGTTGGCGGCGAACTGCATTCGGGGCTGCCGAGCGTCCAGCCGGTGTGGATGAGCCACGGTGACGCGGTCACGGTCGCGCCGGACGGGTTCGACGTGGTCGCCAGCACCTCGGGTGCGACGGTGGCCGCCTTCGAAAACCGGGCCCGTCGACTGGCCGGGGTGCAGTATCACCCCGAGGTCATGCACACCCCGCACGGGCAGCAGGTGCTCAGCCGCTTCCTGCACGACTTCGCCGGGCTCGGCGGGGAGTGGACACCGGCCAACATCGCCAGCGCGCTCGTCGAGCAGGTGCGCGAACAGATCGGTGACGGCCACGCCATCTGCGGGCTGTCCGGCGGCGTGGACTCGGCGGTGGCCGCCGCGCTGGTGCAGCGCGCCATCGGCGACAGGCTGACCTGTGTCTTCGTCGACCACGGGCTGCTGCGCGCCGGCGAGCGTGATCAGGTGCAGCGCGACTTCGTGGCGGCCACCGGCGCCAACCTGGTCACCGTCGACGCCGCGGACACCTTCCTGCGGGCGCTGTCGGGGGTGACCAATCCCGAGGGCAAGCGCAAGATCATCGGCCGCCAGTTCATCCGCGCGTTCGAGGGCGCGGTGCGAGACATCCTGAGTGACACCGGGTCTGAGGCCGAGTTCCTGGTGCAGGGCACGCTTTACCCGGACGTGGTGGAATCCGGCGGGGGCAGCGGGACCGCCAACATCAAGAGCCACCACAACGTCGGCGGCCTGCCCGACGACCTGAAGTTCAAGCTCGTCGAGCCGCTGCGGCTGCTGTTCAAGGACGAGGTGCGCGCGGTCGGGCGTGAGCTCGGCCTGCCGGAGGAAATCGTTGCGCGCCAGCCCTTCCCGGGCCCCGGCCTGGGCATCAGGATCGTCGGCGAGGTCACCTCGGCGCGGCTGGAGACCCTGCGTCGCGCCGACTCGATCGCGCGCGAGGAACTCACCGCCGCCGGCTTGGACAAGCTGATCTGGCAGTGCCCGGTGGTGCTGCTGGCCGACGTCCGCTCGGTCGGTGTGCAGGGCGACAACCGCACCTACGGACACCCGATCGTGCTGCGGCCGGTGTCCAGCGAGGACGCGATGACCGCCGACTGGACCCGGGTGCCCTACGAGGTGCTGGAGCGGATCTCGACCCGCATCACCAACGAGGTGGCCGAGGTCAACCGCGTGGTGCTGGACATCACTAGCAAACCACCCGGCACCATCGAGTGGGAGTAGGCTTCGCGCCCGCCGGCGAGATTGCCGACACGGTTGTGGGGTAGCCCCGACCGCGGCCATAGCGGCAATCTCGCCGCATTTTGCGCCCCATTCACCCCATCCGTACCGATCGCATAAAGCGTCCCTTCCGTTTCTTGACGGTTGTCGGAGGGCGGGTGTTTACTCTCCCTCAGTCGAACATACTTTCGAAAATAGTCGTTGTGGGAGCGGTGTTAGGAGGCTGACATGACTGCGGCTTTCGCGCCCGATCACCGGCAGGAAACACGTGCTGAGCAGCTGGAATCGCTGCGCCGGCGGATGGCCGTGATCGCCGGCAAGGCGCCTGGGCCCGCATCCGGCCCCGCCGCCCGCGCCGACGACCTGCTGCCGGAGTCGGAAGCCCAGCTGACGCTGCCGGGGTGGCTGGCGGAGTCGCTTCCCGCGCCGTTGCCCAGGGGGACGGTGGCGGTGCTCTCGGGTGCCCGGTCGCTGCTGCTGGGCATGGTGGCCGCGGTGACGGCGGCGGGCGGCAACGCGGCAATCGTCGGCCAGCCTGACCTCGGGCTGCTGGCCGCCGCGGAGATGGGTGCGGACCTCAG
>NZ_LZKD01000240.1:0-761 GCF_001668695.1 Mycobacterium sp. E2497 | reverse complement strand
CAGCTCGTCGATGGGCGGGTTGGTGATGCCCAGCGGGGTGTCGTAGGCGCGTTGTCCGCCCGCCGACGGGTCGAACCGGTCGGGGACGGCGGCCAATGCCGCGTCGGACTGCGAAGTAGTCACTTAGGTCGTTCTCCTTGGCGGATTACAGCGGCTGGTACCGCCGGCGATTCGATGCTCAGTCTCGATCGGATTTGGTCTGGCCGGACGGGTCATGCGGAGCCGGCGCAGTATTCACCAGCAAGGATACCAATTCGGCGCACGCAGACTCCAATTGACGGTTGACCACGACCTCGTCGAAGTCGTCCCGGGCCGCCATCTCGACGCGGGCGGTCTCCAGCCGACGCCGCATGGCCTCCGGCGTTTCGGTACCGCGGCCGACGAGCCTGGCCTCCAGGTCTTCCCAACTGGGCGGCGCCAGGAACACGGTGATGGCCTCGGGCATCGCCCGCTTGACCGCCCGCGCGCCGGCCAGGTCGACCTCGATGAGCACCGGGATCCCCGCGGCGGTGGCTTTTCGCACCGGCTCGGCCAGGGTGCCCGATCGGTGCAGTCCGCCGTGGATCTCGGCCCACTCCAGCAGCGCGCCGTCGTCGATGAGCTGCTGGAAACGGGCGGGGCTGACGAAGTGGTAGTCGACGCCGTCGACCTCGCCCGGCCGCGGCAACCGCGTCGTGGCCGAGACGGAGAAATGCAGGTCCGGAATCCGCTTGCGCAGGCACCGGACCACCGTCGACTTGCCGACCGCGGAGGGACCGGAC
>NZ_LZKD01000239.1:0-8354 GCF_001668695.1 Mycobacterium sp. E2497 | reverse complement strand
CGAGCTCCAGGCCGCGATGGCGGGGCAGGGCGCGAGTTAGCCGAGCAGCCGGTCCAACAGCCCGCGTCGCGGCGCCGGCGCCGGCCCGGCGGCGGCAGCGGCGGCGAGCATGCCGGCGACGTCGGTGAACTTGCTGCGCGGGCGACCGTCGGCGCCGCCGCGGGTGACCTCGGCGGCGTCGATGGCCCGCCACCCGTGGGCATCGACGGCGTCGGGCTGCCGGACCCGCACCAGCTCGGCCAGCGCCTCGGGTTTCGCCACCGGGTCGCTCAGCCTGCCCGCGTTGAAATCCGCTACCAGGGCGTGCACGGTCTGCAGCGAACAGGATTTGTTGGTGCCGATGAACCCGCTCGGTCCCCGCTTGATCCAGCCCGCGACGTAGGCCCCCGGCACCGGCGCCCCCGAGCCGGGATCGACGACACGGCCGCCGTCGTTGGGGACGACGGCCACCGACTCGTCGAACGGCAGGTCGCGGATGGGCTTGCCGCGGTACCCAATTGACGTCAGGACCAGTCCCGCGCTGAGGTCACACAGGTCGTCGGTGCCGGTGACGGCGAACTGAACGCCCGTGGCGCGTTGTTCGCCCAGCACGCGATTCGGGGTGAGCTGATAGGCCAGCCGGATTCGCGGCCGCCCACCGTTGTGGGTTGGTGCCGAATCGTCACCGAGCGAGCTCAGGATCTCCAGCTTGCGCTTGCTCAAGCCGTCCGTGACGGCGGCGAGGTCGGCCGCCACCAGCTCGTGGTCGGCCGCGCTGAGCACGACGTCGGATGAGGTCGTGAGACCGATCAGCTCGGGCAGGGTGAACGCCGACTGGGCGGGGCCCCGGCGGGCGGCCACCACCACCTCGCGGACCGCGGATGCGCGAAGCGCCGCCAACGCGCGGTCGGAGATGTCGGTGCGGGCCAGGTCGTCCGGATCCGCGCTGAGCACGCGCGCCACGTCCAACGCGACGTTTCCGTTGCCGATGATCACCACCCCGTCATGGCCGAGATCGACTGGCAGCTCGGCAAAGTCGGGATGGCCGTTGATCCACGCGACGAGTTCGGTGGCGGTCCCGGTGCCCGGCAGGCCCATGCCCTCGATCTGCAGGCGGCGGTCGTCGGGAGCGCCGACGGCATACACCACGGCGTGGTGGTGGGCCAGCAGATCGGCGTGACTCAAGTGCCTGCCGACCTCGACGTTGAGGTAGAAGCGGAAGCGGCGATGACCGACGACCCGGTCGAACAGCCGGGTGACCCGCTTGGTGTTCTGGTGATCGGGCGCCACCCCGGCGCGCACCAGCCCGTACGGGGTGGGCAGCTTCTCAAAGACGTTGACCCGCACCCCATCCTGGGTGAGCAGCTCGTCGGCGGCATACATCGCCGCAGGCCCGGATCCCACGATGGCCACGGTCAGCGGCTGGCGTCGGGCGCGCACCTGGGCGGCCGGAATCACCGGCGCCAACTTCGACGTCGGCGGCAACTTCTCACCCGGCGGCCGCTCGGGATAGAACGACGCGTTGATCTCGACGAACGGCAACTGCTTGGTGTCCAGCCGGGTGTACGGAGCGATCGCGCCCACGGGGCAGGCGCTCACACACGCGCCGCAGTCCACGCAGGCCACCGGATCGATGTAGAGCATCTCCGAGGTGGCGAAGCCGGGCTCGTCGGGCGTGGGATGAATGCAGTTCACCGGGCACGCGAAAACGCAGGACCCGTCGTTACAGCACGACTGGGTAATAACGTGCGGCATAGGCGATTACCCGCGCGGTCCTAGGCGGCCGGCGCCGCGGCCAGGTGCCGGCGCTGCGGCTCGCTGCGGTAGCGCGACGGCTTGCCATCGATCTTGCAGAGCCGCCACATGAGCCGGGCAGACCGCGTCTCCATCAAGCCGGTGTCGTTGGCCAGCATGCGGACGTCGGCGAACATGTCACTCAACCACTTTCGTGATTCCGGCGACCGGAAGAAGAGCTCCTTCTTGACCTCGCGCGGGATGTCGAACTCCTGCCAGAACGCCTTGGGCGGCACCACGATGGCCCGGCACAGGACCTTCATCGTCAACGGCAGGTACAGGGCCGTCCAGAACTTCTGCCGCTTGGTCAGCTGCGGCACCCGCCTGCGCAGGAACTCGTGGGCAAACGAAATGTGTCGCGCTTCCTCGGCCACGTGAATGGCCATCACCCGTTCCATGATCGGGTGCAGCGATTTCCCTTCGCGCAGAATGTTTTTCTGCGTGTGGTCGATCGGCTCCTCGCCGGCGAGCACCCCGATGAAGAACGCCACCGGCAGCGGGCCGGCCACCAGCGGAACCAGCGGCGAGAGCCACTTGAGCGTCCGCGGCATACCCGGCACGTCGGCGCCGACGCGATTCACCATCTCCTGGAACATCATGGTGTGGTTGCACTCTTCGACCGATTCGTGCAGGCAGTACCGGTATTCCGGGGAGCCGTTCGGCACCCAGAACGTGTAGTTCATCAGGCCGCGGATCAGAATCGACTCGAAGTGCAGCCCGACCTTGGCGACGTTGGCCTGGCGCCACATCCCAATCTTGATCTTGCGCTCTTCGGGCTGCGATAAATACCAGGGATGGCGCCCCAACGGGTCGGTGGCCGGCAGTACCCACCGCGGGTCGTTCTCCGTGACGTCGAATTCCGGTGCGTCCCAGTCGATGTCGGTGTAGGGGTTGAAGTTTCTCCGCACCGACCCCTCGGACAGTGTGGCAAGCGTGTTGACGTACTCAGTGTCGTCGCGCACCTCCATATTGCGGCGCCAACGCCGAACCATGCGTGTCCTGGCCATATCCAAGCCTCCCCAACGAGGTTTACATTTGGACGTGCTGTGTCCAGACAGTACCGCAGGTACCGGATATCTTCTAGACCCCGATCCGCCGCTGTGGGCTGACCAGTGGTCAGGCGCATGGTGTGCCCTGCCTCACAGCGCGCGAAACACCACGGGGCGCGGCCAGGTGTTTTGCGCGGGTCACGGGCGTGCGCCGCCGGACCGCTGCGTCGCCGGTCACATCGGCTCACTACCCTGATGAGCATGGCTGACCAGCTCGAGGTTCCCGCTGACATCAAACCCCGCGACGGCCGCTTCGGATGCGGCCCTTCCAAGGTCCGGCCCGAACAGTTGCAGGCGCTGACGACCAGCGCGGCCCCGCTGTTCGGCACTTCGCACCGGCAAGCCCCGGTGAAGAATCTGGTGGGCCGGGTGCGGACGGGGCTGACCGAGCTGTTCTCCGTGCCGGACGGCTATGAGGTCATCCTGGGCAACGGCGGCGCGACGGCGTTCTGGGATGCCGCGGCGTTCGGGTTGATCGACAAGCGCTCACTGCACCTGTCCTTCGGCGAGTTCAGCGCCAAGTTCGCCTCGGCGGTCGCCAACAACCCGTTCGTCGGCGACCCGATCATCGTCAAGGCGGACGCCGGCAGCGCACCCGAACCGCAGAGCGATCCCTCGGTCGATGTGATCGCCTGGGCGCACAACGAGACGTCGACCGGGGTGGCGGTGCCCATTCGGCGTCCGGCCGACTCCGGCGACGCCCTGGTCGTCATCGACGCCACCTCCGGTGCGGGCGGCCTGCCGGTCGACATCGCCCAGACCGACGCCTATTACTTCTCGCCGCAGAAGAATTTCGCCAGCGACGGCGGCCTGTGGTTTGCCATCATGAGCCCCGCCGCACTCGCGCGGGTGGAGTCCATTGCCGCGTCGGGCCGCTGGGTTCCCGACTTCCTGTCGCTGCCCATCGCGGTGGACAACAGCCTGAAGAACCAGACGTACAACACCCCGGCGGTCGGCACCCTGGCTCTGATGGCCGAGCAGATCGACTGGATGCTCGGCAACGGCGGGCTGGACTGGGCCGTCAAGCGCACGGCCGACTCGTCGCAGCGGTTGTACTCCTGGGCGCAGGAGCGGCCGTACACCACTCCGTTCGTCACCGACCCCGCCTTGCGGTCCCAGGTGGTCGGCACCGTCGACTTCGTCGACGACGTCGACGCCGCTGCCGTCGCCAAGATCCTGCGGGCGAACGGCATCGTCGACGTCGAGCCGTACCGCAAACTCGGCCGCAACCAGCTGCGGGTCGGGATGTTCCCGGCGGTCGACCCCGATGACGTCAGCGCCCTGACGCAATGCGTCGACTGGGTCGTCGAGCGGCTGTAACCCCCACGCAATCCACGCGCAACCGCCCAGCGTGTCAGCACAGGTTGCGGGCGTCAGCTGCACTAGAGTGCGCAAAAGACGGGTCCGTCGACCTGCACGGAGCCTGCGAGGAGAAACCATGCGGGAACTCAAAATGGTTGGGGTCGATGCCGGCGGCAAACACATCATCTGCGAGGCCGGTGATCCCGCCGAGCCCTTCAAGCTCGCGGTCGACGATCAACTGAAGGCAGCCGTGCGCGGCGACATCGCGCCGCCGGAGCAACCGCAGCTCGACATTCAGGTCACCAACATGCTGAGCCCCAGAGAGATTCAGGCCAAGATCCGCGCCGGCGCGTCCGTCGAACAAGTCGCCGCGGCGTCGGGCTCCGACGTTTCGCGGGTCCGCCGATTCGCGCACCCGGTGCTGCTGGAACGCGCTCGGGCCGCTGAGTTGGCAACCGCCGCGCACCCGGTGCTCGCCGACGGCCCCGCGGTGCTCACCCTGCTGGAGACCGTGAGCGCCGCCCTGGTGACGCGCGGCCTGGAACCGGACCGGCTCAGCTGGGACGCCTGGCGCAACGAAGACAGCCGCTGGACCGTGCAGCTGGCCTGGAAGGCCGGCCGGTCGGACAACATCGCGCACTTCTGCTTCGCCCCCGGCGCCCACGGCGGCACAGTCACCGCCATCGACGACGCGGCCAAGGAGTTGGTCGACCCGAACTTCGACCGTCCGCTGCGCCCGCTCGCGCGGGTCGCCCACGTCGACTTCGAGGAGCCGGCGAAGCCCGCCGCCGCCGCCGCTCCGCAAGAGGAGCCCGCGCCCCAGGAGCCCCCGGTACATACTCGACGCGGTAAGCCCGTCATTCCGGCTTGGGAGGATGTGCTGCTCGGGGTTCGCTCTGGCGGGCAACGCTAGGCGACCCGCCGCCCCCGTACCGGCTAACCCGCCACCGTCAGGGCGAGCAACGTCAGCCACGCTCCCGTGACACCGATCCCCGCGCCCAGCAGGAACCAGCGCAGCACCGGCTTGTGCCGCCAACCCCACAGCGTCGGCGCCAGCCCGCCGGCCGCGACGACGTTGAGCCCGACCGCAAGCAGCGGATGCACCCGGATGAGGCCCAGACTCAGCACCACGATGGCGGCGCCGGTCACGGCGGCGACGAAGCCGGCGACCGTCAAACCCGTTGCCCAGGGCGCGGAATCGTCGGTCACCCGCCGAGCCTAACCCGTTCGTAGAACGCCAAGGCGGCCGCGGTGGCCACGTTGAGGGAGTCCGTCCCGCGCGACATCGGGATGCGCACGCGCACATCGCTTCTCCGCAGGGTCGCCGGCGTCAGGCCCGGCCCCTCGGCACCCACGATCACCGCGACGCGTTCGTCGCGCGCGGCCGCCATGGCCTCCGCCAGGGTGCGGTCGTCGCTGTGCGGTGTCATCGCCAGCAACCGAAATCCGTTCTCTTTCAACATCGTCAGTTCGGCGGGCCAGTCCATCGCTCGCGCATACGGGACGAGCAAGGCGTGCCCCATGGACACCCGGACCGCGCGGCGGTAGAGCGGGTCGGCGCAGCCGCTGCCGAACACCACCGCGTCGACGCCCAGCCCGGCGGCGTTGCGGAAGATCGCGCCCAGGTTCTCGTGGTCGTTGACGCCCTCGAGCACCGCGACGGTCCGGGCGCGCGCGACCAGTTCGGCCACGCCGGGTTCCGGCACCCGGCGGGCGGCCGCCAGCACCCCACGATTGAGGTGGAAGCCCACCACCTGCGCCATGACGTCGGCGGAGGTGCGGTAGAACGGCACGGCATTGCCCGCCAGGTCATCGGCGAGCTCGGCGAGCCGGCGCTCGGTCCCCAGCAGCGCGTGCGGGGTGAACCTGGAGGCGAGCATGCGCTGGACGACCAGCACCCCCTCGGCGATCACCAGGCCTTTGCCGGACGGCAGATCGGGACGGCGATCGACGCTGTTCAGGTCGCGGAAGTCGTCGAGCCGCGGGTCGTCGGGGTCGTCGAGATCCTGGACGTTGAGGCCATCGATTCCATCGCTCACGGGCTTTCGTCGACCAGGGCCAACATCAGGTCAGCCGCGTGGCGCAGGGTGTCACGCTGCTCGTCGTCCAGCGTCGCCAGCCGTTTGGCCAGCCACTCCTGACGGGCCCGTCGGGTCGCCTTGACCAGCTCGGCGCCGGACTGGGAAACCGAGACCAGCACCTGGCGGCCGTCGACGGGATGGGGGGCGCGGTCCACCAGGCCCATGTCGGCCAGCGACGCGATCACCCGGGTCATCGACGGCGGACGGACCCGCTCGCGGATAGCCAGCGCGCCGGGCGTCATCGGGCCCTCGTTGGCCAGCATCGCCAGCGCCGACAGCTGCGACAACGACACCGGCGACGACGGGTTTCGGAACCGGAGTTGGCGGGCCAGCCGCATGACCGCCAGCGACAGGTCGCTCGCCAGCCGCGCATCGCTGTCAGGCATGGCGCGAGGTTACACGGAACCTCAGGAAATCGGGATACGAACCGGTGAACGACGGGCTTTGGTCCTCAAGACCACGCGGGCCGACGTCGCCGAACCGCTTGCGTGGCCGGGTAACCCGCGCTGCCCAGGCATTTCGGCGACCTTGTGCCCGGGCGGGTGGAAGGACGGCCCGCACCGGCGGGGGCTATGTTAATCGCGATGTCCGAGGAATCCGGCGAGAACCGCGAGGCGCCGCCCCTGCCACCCGCACTGCTCAACGCGTGGCCCTTCATCGGCCTCGGCGCGCTCGGCTGGCTGGTCGCGACGGCCGCCGCATTTCTTGTCCCGGCGCTGCAGAGTTGGCGTCCGCTGACGCTGGCCGGGCTCGGGGTAGGCGTGCTGGGCACGAGCATCTTCGTGTTACAGCTCGCGGGGGCGCGCCGCGGCGATCGCGGCGCGCAGACCGGACTCGACAACTATCTCGACCACGGCTAGTTCTCGCACCGATAACCCGGGAGGATCGATGGTAGCTCCGCTACTGCAAGCGCAAATCGATATTGACGCACCGGTTTCCACCGTTTGGGGGTTGGTCTCGGATCTTCGGCGGATGCCGCAGTGGAGCCCCCAGTGCCGTTGGATGAAGACCTTCGGCCCGCTGCGCCAGGGCATGCGCAGCCTCAACATCAATCGCCGCAACCGGATGTTCTGGCCCACTACGTGCACGGTCGTCGAGGTCATTCCCGAGACCAAGCTGGCGTTTCGCGTCGACACCAACCACACGATCTGGAGCTACGAGCTGCAACCCATCGACGGGGGCACCCGGGTGATCGAGAGCCGTCACGCGGAGAACGGCGTGACCGCGTTCTCGAACCTGTCGGTCAATGGACTGTTCGGTGGGACCACCAACTTCGAGCGCGAGTTGCTCGAGGGCATGAACGCCTCGTTGGCCAGGATCAAGGCCGCGGCCGAAAAGAGCTAATCCACCTCGGGCTGCACCGGCCCGCCCTCGGGGGCATCGGACTCCGTCGTGTCGGCGTGGGCCACCGAGGTCTCGGGCGCGGATGCCGACAACTCCGGTTCGACCTCCGGACCGCTGTCCGGTTCGGTCTCGGGCATCTGCGATTCGGCTGACTCGGGAATCTCGGGCGTCTCGGAGGAATCGAGCGTCTCGGCCGGCTCGGCCGCCTCGGGCGGCGCCTCCACGACGTCGAGCACACCGTCGTCGTACGGCTCGTACATGGGCGAACCCGTCCCCGCCGGAGCCGGGGTGTCCGAATGCGCGCCGCAACCGTACTGCTTGTCGACCACCTGCCCGTCAGCCGACAGTTCGTTGCCGCAGACCCCGAACATCGCGCCGAGCGAGCCCGCCAGCGGCAGGAAGAATCCACAGTCGCGGCACACCCGCTTCGTGGAGCGGGCCATCGGCGAGTCGGGCCCGTGGTCGCCCGTGTGCCACCGCTCGGCCGCCTCGGCACGGCCCCAGCCGCTCATCACCCAGCGCCGTCCCAGCCCGATCTCGGCGGCGGTCTCGTCGACCTGGGGGTCGCCGCTGGCGGTGTAGCCGGGGACCAACCGCGGGTCGTCGGCCACCGGGGCCAGCAGGTCCCCGGGGCTCAGGTCTCCCGGGCGCACCCGCTGGTCCCAGGGCACCCACTGCGGGGCCAGCAACGCGGTCGGTCCGGGAATCAGCACCACTTCGCTCACGGTGGCGTGGTCGGCACCGGGGTGGGCGGCGACGACGACGGCCCACTGCCAGCCCTGATAGCCGTGCAGATGCGCAAGAA
>NZ_LZKD01000238.1:0-39882 GCF_001668695.1 Mycobacterium sp. E2497 | reverse complement strand
GGACGTCGACCTTGCGGTCGGTGGTGACGGCCTCCTCGGCGATCTTGACGGCCCGCTCGAGAACCTCGCGGCCCTGCTCTTCCTGCCACACCGCCACACCGGTCGACAGGGGCAGGGCCGGATACATCGGCACGGTGGCGTTCACCATGTGGACCACGGTCAGCGGGACGTGCCGCAGGGCCGCGTCCCGGGCCGCCCAACAGACGGCGGCGTTCGAGGCCGGCGATCCGTCGATTCCGACGACGATGCCATGCCGGTTTGCGAGTGCGGACATGATGTTCTCCCTCTCCTCGCCCAAAACGCTATGGCGCGAACCACCGTCGAGCATGAGGCTTTAGTCACCAACCGCATGGCCATGAGGCCCCCGCTGCGCCGACGGCCTTGACCGGCGCCCGCGCTGTGGCATCGTCACAGACGTGACCGAATCGCCAGTCGCCGTTGACAAGCGCTACCACGACGCGGTGATCCTGGGGCTCGACTGTGTGATCGCACAGGCGGCACCGGGCGTCGTCGAGGCCCGCGATTCGACCGCCGGATTCCTGCAGCGGCTGCGCGACATCGGCGTCGCCAGCGCCGTCTACTCGTCCACCAGCGACTGCGCGGCGCTGTTGCGCGCCGCGGGAATCGACGAACTCGTCGGTGTCGCCGTCGGCGCGGCCGACACCGCCGAGCAGGTCGACGCGGCGCTGACCATGACGGTCACGCGCCTGGGCGTGCACCCGGTGCGCTGCGTCCTCATCGACTGCGCCGAGGCGGGCGTGGCGGCCGGACGGGACGCCGGCTTCGGCCTGGTCATCGGCCTGGAACGCAACGGGGGCGGCGACGGATTGCTGTCGTGCGGGGCGGACACCGTCTCCGCCGATCTTGCGGAGATCGCGCTGCGACGCGGGGGCTCCCCCTTGTCGACCATCGCCGACGCGATGGGCGTCTACAGCCAGTTGAAAGAACTGGTGGCGAGCCGGCGGCCGGCCGTTTTCCTGCACTTCGACGGCACGCTGGCGGAGATCGCCGCCCACCCGGGGTCCGCCGCGCTGGTCGACGGCGCCCGCGATGCGCTGCGCGCGCTGGCCGCGCAATGCCCCGTCGGGGTGATCAGCGGCCGCGACCTGGGCGACCTTCGCGAACGCGTGCAGGTCGACGGGATCTGGTATGCGGGCAGTCACGGCTTCGAGCTCGTCGCACCCGACGGAACCCAGCACGAGAACGCCGCCGCCATCGGTGCCATGGGCGCGCTGGTGCGCGCGGCCGACCGCCTCGAGCAGCTCCTCGACGACGTCTCCGGAATCTACGTGGAGCGCAAGCGGTTTTCCGTCGCCGTGCACTATCGCAACGTCGCGCCCCGCGACGCCGACCGCGTGATCACGACGGCACGCAAACTCGGGCGATCCCAATGCCTGCGGATCACCACGGGCCGCAAGGTCATCGAGCTCCACCCCAGCCTGGACTGGGACAAGGGCAGAACACTGCAGTGGATCCTCGAGCAGGTCGAGGGTGCGAGCCGCGCCGCCATGCTGCCGATCTACATCGGCGACGACATCACCGACGAGGACGCCTTCGACGCGGTGCACTTCGACGGGGTGGGAATCGCGTTGCGGCACAACGAAGACGGGGACCGCACGTCGGCGGCGCTGTTCAGCCTGGCCGACCCGCCCGCGGTGTGCGACTTCGTCCGGCGGCTCGCCGACGATCTGCACGACGCGGCCGTCGCGCCCCACGATCCGTGGGAAATCGTCTACGAGGGCTACGACCCCGCCTACGAGCGGCTGCGCGAAACGCTGTGCACCGTCGGCAACGGCTACGTCGCCACCCGGGGCTGCGCACCGGAGGCGACGGCCGCCGAGTCGCATTACCCGGGGACCTATGCGGCCGGCGTCTACAACACGCTGACCGACCGGATCGCCGGCCGGACCGTCGAGAACGAGAGCCTGGTCAACCTGCCCAACTGGTTGTCGCTGACGTTTCGGATCAACGGCGGTCCGTGGTTTCACATCGACGAAACCCAGGTGCTGTCCTACCGGCAGACGTTCGACCTGCGGCACGCGACGCTGACCCGTACGCTGCGATTCTGCGACGCCGCGGGGCAGATCACGAGAATGACCCAGGAGCGGTTCGCCTCGATGGACCAGCCGCACCTGGTCGCCATGCGAACCACCATCGTCGCCGAGAACTGGTCGGGCACCGTGGAATTCCGGTCGCTGCTGGACGGCGGCGTGCGCAACACCATGGTGGAGCGCTACCGCTCGCTGTCGAGCACCCACCTCACCTCACCGGTGATCGACGAATCCGCGGAGGACGCGGTGATACTGCGCACCGAGACGACGCAGTCGCGCATCGCCATCGCGGTGGCGGCGCGCAGCACCGTGTGGTGCGGCGACGCCCGCGCCGTGGCGCAGTACAAGATCGTGCGGGAAGCCGACCGCGGCGGCCACGACATCCAGGTGGCGCTGGCCACCGGGGAATCGGTCGTCTGCGAGAAGGTCGCGACCATCTTCACCGGCCGGGACAGCGCGATCTCAGAACCGGCCAGCACCGCCCAGCTGCACCTCGACGCCGCCGACCGGTACGACGAACTGCATCGCCAGCATGCCCGGGCCTGGGACCTGCTGTGGGAACAGTGCGCCATCGGCCTGACCGAGGGCCCCGACGCGCTGCGCATCCTGCGGCTGCACCTGGTGCACCTGCTGCAGACCATCTCGCCGCACACCGCCGAACTCGACGCCGGCGTCCCCGCGCGCGGGTTGCACGGCGAGGCGTACCGCGGACACGTCTTCTGGGACTCGCTTTTCGTCTCGCCGGTGCTGTCCGTGCGCATGCCCAACGTGGCGCGCTCGCTGCTGCTGTACCGGTATCGGCGCCTCCCCGAGGCCCGCCGCGCGGCGCGCAGGGCCGGCTACCTGGGCGCGATGTATCCATGGCAGTCCGGCAGCGACGGGCGCGAGGTGAGCCAGGAACTGCACCTCAACCCGCAATCCGGCCGGTGGAATCCGGACGCCAGCGCCCGCGCACACCACGTGGGCCTCGCCATCGCCTACAACACCTGGCAGCACTACCAGGTGACCGGCGACCGGCGATTCCTCGTCGACTACGGCGCGGAGATGCTGGTCGAGATCGCCCGTTTCTGGGTGGGGCTCGCCGGTTTCGACGAGAGTCGCGGCCGCTACACGATCACCGGCATCATCGGCCCCGACGAGTTCCACTCGGGCTACCCCGGCAAGGAATACGACGGCATCGACAACAACGCCTACACCAACGTCATGGCGGTCTGGACGATCCTGCGGGCGATGGACGCCCTGGACCTGCTTCCGCTGCGCGACCGCCTCGACCTGGTCGGCAAGATCGACCTCACCAGCGACGAGCTGAGCCGGTGGGACCACGTGACGCGGCGCATGTACGTCCCCTTCCACGACAACGTCATCAGCCAGTTCGAAGGCTATTCCCAACTGGCCGAGCTCGATTGGGAAGACTATCGGCGGCGCTACGGCAACATCCAGCGGCTCGACCGCATCCTGGAGGCCGAGAACGACAGCGTGAACAACTACAAAGCCTCCAAGCAGGCCGACGTGCTGATGCTGTTCTACCTGCTGTCGTCGGACGAATTGCTGGCCCTGTTCGGTCGGCTCGGCTATCGCGTTGCGCCCGAACGAATCCCGGAGACCGTGGACTACTACCTCGCGCGCACCTCGGACGGATCGACGCTCAGCGCGCTCGTCCATTCGTGGGTCCTCACCCGGGCCAACCGGCATCACGCCATGAAGTACTTCGTGCAGGTGCTCGCCTCCGACGTCGTCGACATCCAGGGCGGCACCACGTCGGAGGGGATACACCTGGCCGCGATGGCCGGCAGCATCGACCTGCTGCAACGCTGCTTCACCGGGCTGGAAACCCGCGACGACCGGCTGATCCTGAGCCCGCAGTGGCCGAAAGCGCTGGACCCCATCGAGTTCCCGTTCGTGTATCGCGGCCAGCGGCTGCACCTGCGGGTCAGCGGCCGGGCGGCCGACCTCACCTCCGAGGCCGGCAACAGCGCGTCGATCGCGGTCGAGTGCCGCGGCCGGATCCATCACCTGCTGCCCGGGCACACGGTCGAGGTCGCCTGACGCCCGGTGACCAAAGCCCGCGAACCGGGGTCGAACGGCCCTGCTGGACCGCACCACCCGGCCCATAACGTGGGCAGTGACGGGCCTCGACGGCCCGACAGCACGTCACACAGGAGGACTCGATGAGCAATCCGCAGTCGTCGCAGCGGATCGTGGTGGGCATCGACGGCTCGGACGCCGCGATCAACGCGGCCAAATGGGCCGTCGCCGAGGCCGTCAGCCGCAACGTCCCGCTGCGCCTGATCCACGCCGTCCCCGAGCGGCGCGCGGACGCGGGCGACGACGACAGCCTGGACGTCCAGTATGCCCAGACGTCGTTGCGCGCGGCCGACGCGGCGCTTCAGGCCATGGGCCAGCCGGTCAAGATCGAGTGCGACGTCGTGCGGGGTTCCTCGGAGAGCGCGTTGATCGACGAATCCCGCGGCGCCGCAATGGTTTGCGTGGGGTCGGTGGGGACCGGCTGGGTGGCCCGCAAGGTCCTCGGCTCGACCGCGGACACCGTGGCGCAGAAGGCGCACTGCCCGGTGGCCGTCATCCGCAGCAGCCTCGACGCCACCCGGCCGGACGGCGGGTATGTCGCCGTGGCCGTCGCGGAGTCGGCCGCCAACGACGCGGTGCTCGAGCACGGCTTCCGCGAGGCGCGTCTTCGTGAAGCACCCATCCTGGCGATGGGGGTCTGGCGGTGGGGCCTCGGCGAGATTCCTTACCCCCAGCTCAATCACCGGCTCGGCCCCTGGGTGGAGAAGCACCGCGAGGTGCACGTCCAACCCGCCGCCGCGCGGCGCGGTGCCGCCGAATTCCTCACGCACACATCAGAACCCGTGCAACTGGCGGTGGTGGGCAGCGAGGACGCCGACAAGGTCGCCCGCATGGTCGGCCCGATCACCACACACCCAAACGGCCACGCGGGGTGTTCGGTGCTGGTCGTGCGCGATTGAGCGGACCGACTATCCGGCCGCCCACGCCTTGGCGCGGGCAAGCTCGTCGAGCCCGAACACGGTGATCTCGCCCGGGACCATCCACGCCAGCGCGTGCAGGACGGGCGCGACCCAGTCCTTGTCGGAGACCACCGCGATGCGCTTGAACGCCGAATGATGCGGCAGGACGGTGCCGAAGCCGAGCTTGAGATCCTCGAGGAATCCGCCGGGCCCGAAGCCCTCGTAATCGGATTCGATCACCTCGACAATCCGCACCTCGCCGGTCTGCAGCACCCGGTCGATCTCGGGCTTGAAGTCGCGCAGCTCGTCACCGCGTAGCCGGCCCGACACGCGAATGCCGATCACCTTCTCCGGCATGTCTTCCAGAAGTTCGATCATCACCAGCCTCCGAACCATCGATTCTTTGCGTCAACGGACGACCAGCACCGGTACCCGGGCCGACTGTGCCACCGCGGAGCTCACCGAGCCGAGCAGCATCCCGGGGAATCCGCCCCGGCCACGGCTGCCGACCACCACCAGTTGAGCCTGTTCGGATTCCTTCAGCAGCCACTCGGATGGCTTGTCGCAGAACAGTTTCCGCTCGACATGCACATCGGGATAGCGTTCCTGCCAGCCGGCCAGGCGCTCGGCGAGGATCTCCTGCCCTTCCTTCTCGCGGTCGTGCCAGTCCATGCCGAGGATGGGGAACACCCCGACATCGCTCCATACGTGCAGCGCCACCAGTCCCACTCCCCTGCGCGACGCCTCGTCGAAGGCCAGGGCGGTCGCGGCTTCCGACGCCGGGGATCCGTCGATGCCCAGCAGCACGGGCGCGCCGGAGTCCGGGGCCGCGCTCTCGTCGGAGTGGATGACCGCCACCGGGCAGTGCGCGTAGTGCACCAGCCCCGTGGTCACCGAGCCGAGCAGCAGGCGTCCGAGGGCGCCGAGCCCCTGGCTCCCGGCGACCAGCATCCAGGCGTCCTCGGAGGCCTCGATCAGTGCGGGGACGATGGCCGAATACACGGTCTGGGTCCGTATCTCGGGTGGTTCGGCGCCCCCCAGGCTGGCGCCGAGCGCCTCACGGGCCCGGTCGATGACCTGTTGAGCGCTGTCCTGCTGCCACTCGGGCATGTCCGCATACAGCTGGCCCACCGGCCAGCCGACCACGACCGGCGGGACGGCGTGCATCAGCGTGATGGGCATACCGCGCATCACGGCCTCGCGGGTCCCCCAGGCGACGGCGGCGTCGGATGCGACCGACCCGTCGACACACACCAGCACCCCGTGCTTCTTGCCGTTTCCCGTCATCTTTGCTCCTCTATGCCGGCGCCTCGTCGAATTCCGGTAGCTCGATCTCGAGGTGGCGAACCGATCCGTAATCGATCGGGCGGCAGGGCCAGCCGAGATCGAAGAAAACCGTGAGCATGAGGTGATTCTCGCCGAGGACGTCCGCGATGAACCGTGCGATTCCGTGGGCTCGGGCGATGGGAGCCAGGTGCTTGAGCAGGGCGGTGCCCACGCCCACCGCGTGGTCCTGGTGCGCCACCACGATCGCGACCTCGGCGACCTTCGGGTCGTCGACGACGATGCAGTGGGCCACGCCGATCAGCCGGCCGGCGTCGAACGCGCCGAGGGCGTACACGCCGTCCGCGGGCTCGGTGAGGTTGGCGACGAGCTCGTGCAGCGGCAACAGCTGCAGCGTGAAGAACCGGAAGTAGCGGTCGTGGTCGGAGAGGTGTTCATGCAGCGCCAGCACGGCGTCGGCGTCGGTGGCCGTCAGGGGGCGCAGCGACACGAGGCGCCCGTCGAGCAGCCGGGCCGTAGCCGCGACGTCCACCGGCCGATCAGTCACGTGCCCGAGGTTAATCCGGGGCGACGCGGTTGGGCAGGGTCGTTAGGCCCCCGGGTTCCTCCCATTGGTCCCGTCGCGGGACGATCGCTACCGGTCGATCAGCGGCGCGACCCAGTGGACCCGGGTACCGCCCTCCGGAGGCCGGGTGATCTCGCACGCACCACCCAGTTGTTCGGCGCGGCGCTGCATGTTGGCCAGACCGCTGTGACGCGTGTTGCCGTTGGGGATGCCGGAGCCGTTGTCGATGATGTCGAGCACGAACATGTCGGCGACGCTGACCTCGACGGTCAGCCGCGACGCGCCCGAATGGCGCAGCGCGTTGCTGACGGCCTCCGCGGTCACCGCCTCGGCGTGGTCGGCCAGCTCGCCGCTGACGGCGGTCATCGGCCCGTGCATGCGCAGGGTGGTCACGATGTCCCGGTCCTCGGTCAGGTCGGCGACCACCTGCTGGATGCGATGCCGGAAGTCGTTCTTCCCCGGTGGGGATTTGAGCTGGAAGATCGTCGTGCGGATTTCCTCGATGATGGTTTGGAGATCGTCGAGCGTGCGGTTGAGCCGCTCGGACACCTCCGGGGAGCGGGCGCGGGCGAGCGTTCCCTGCAAATCCATGCCCGCGGCGAAAAGCCGCTGGATGACGTGGTCGTGCAGGTCGTGCGCGATGCGTTCGCGCTCGGCCAGGATGGTCACCTGGCGCGCGTCGTCCCGGGCGGACGCGAGCACCAGCGCCATCGCGGCGTGAGTGGCGAAATCGCTGACCAGATCAAGGTAGCTCTCGTCGAAGGGCGGCTCGTGGCTGCCGCGGGCGATGGCGATGACGCCGACGACCTCGTCGTGGGCGCGCAGCGGCATGAGGATGGCCGGGCGCTGCCCGACGTCGGTGAACGCCTGAATCGGGTACCGCAAGCTCTCGGTGATCAGCGGTTCGCCGGAGCGGAAGACGGCGCCGCTGGTGGAACCGTCCACCGGGACCCGTTGGCCGACCACCTCGGCGGCGTGCAGCCCCACCGCCGCCGAGACCAACAGCGTGTCGACCTCGTCGTCGGGCAGGTCGGGATCTCCTGGCACCAGGACGATCGCCTGCTCGGCCTCGGTCAGCGCCCGGGCCCGTTCGGCGATCAACTGCAGAGGGCGCCTGTGCGGTTCGGCGTCCGACAGCAGCGCCGTGGTGATCTCGCGGCTGGCCTCCATCCACTTGGCCGCCGTCCGCTCGCGTTCGAACACCTGCGCGTTGTCGATCGCGACCGCGGCGGCGAACGCCAGCGCGCGGGCGGCCACCTCGTCGGAGTCGGAGAACACCCGTCCCGGCTCGACGTGGGTGAGATAGAGGTTGCCGAACACGGTGCTGCGGATGGTGATCGGCACCGCCAGGAAGGCGCGCATCGGGGGATGGTGCTCGGGGAAGCCGACAGCGGCCGGGTGGGTGGTCAGGTCGTCCATCCGCAACGCCGGCGTGTCCAGCAGCGACAGGCTCAGCAGACCCTTGCCCACCGGCAGGTGCCCGATCCGAGACGCGGTGTCGGCATCGATTCCCTCGTGGACGAAGGAGAGCAGGTTGCCCTCGGGGTCACGGATGGCCAGGGCGCCGTAGGGGGCGGACGTCAGCCTCCTGGCCGCGGAGATGATCCGGTGCAGGGTGGCGTCGAGGTCGAGGCCCGCGCCGATCTCGACGATGACCCGCAGCAGTTGCTCCATTTGGTCGCGGGCCGCCAGCAACTCGTCGAGTTGCTCGTGCATCCTGCTCACCAGCCCCCGCTGGCCGAGTCCGGCAAATGCCGAGCCGCTATCGTCGGTCGTCACCCGACAGACCTCCCGATGCCTCAGACGCGAGCGTTGACTGAACTTGAGATCAGCCTAATCGCTAACTGTCAAGCACCCAAGCGAACAGCCGTTACCGCGGCGTTTCGCGGATGCCCGCTACTCGGGCGGCGTCGCCGGCGTCTGCGGATGACCGGAGTGTTGGTCAAGCTTGGACGCGAACACCGCCGCCTGGGTGCGGCGCTCCATGCCGAGCTTGGCCAGCAACCGCGACACGTAGTTCTTCACCGTCTTCTCGGCGAGGAACATCCGCGCGGCGATCTGCCTGTTGGTCAGGCCCTCGCTGAGCAGGCCCAGCAGCGTTCGCTCCTGTTCGGTGAGCCCGGACAGCGGGTCTTCGCGTTCGGCCGCACCCCGCAGCTTCGCCATCAGCGCGGCCGCCGCCCGGTTGTCCAGCAGGGATTTCCCGGCGCCGACCTCCTTGATGGCGTGGGCCAGCTCCATGCCCTTGATGTCCTTGACGACGTAGCCGCTGGCGCCGGCCAGGATGGCCTCGAGCATCGCCTCGTCGGAGGTGAACGACGTCAGCATCAGGCAACGCAGGTCGGGATGATCGGACACCAGGTCACGACACAGCTCGATGCCGTTCCCGTCCGGAAGCCGCACGTCAAGCACGGCCACGTCGGGCCGCAGCGCCGGTATCCGCGCCTTGGCCTCGGAGACCGAGCCCGCCTCGCCGACGATTTCCAGCTCGGGGTCGGAGGCCAGCAGGTCGGCGAGGCCGCGCCGGACGACTTCATGGTCATCGACCAGGAAAACCTTAACCATTACGAGCCCTTCCGCCGGTCATACGACCTCAATATCACATATCCATCATCCTCCGGGCTCACAAGTGTTGCCGGTTGACTACCAACAACGAACAGTTGGCGTCCTGCATCACCGAACTGCCGACCGGTCCGACGAGTTCGGCCACATGCGCACGATTGTGGGCGCCGACGATCACCAAGCCGACCGGCCCGCGCGGACCGGCCAGGTACTCCAGCAGGCCGACGCGTAGGGCGACCGACTCGACCCGCAGCTGCGGATGACGCCGCTTCCACCGGGCCAGCCGGCGATCCAGGTCGGCGAGCGCCCGGCGATCGGCCTCGCCGAGCCCCACACCGTGCTCCGTCGGGCCGGTCCGTCGCGAGATCACCGCCTCGAGGGTGGTGCCGCGCAGCAGGGCCTCGTCGATGGCGGCATCGAGCAGATGCGGGTCCGCCAAGGCGTCGATCTCGACGACGGCCTTGTCCCCGGGTTGCGGGCGGTGACCGTCCCGGCCGCGGACGATCCCCACCGGGCAGCGCGCCGACACGGCCAGGGCCGCGGCCGTGGAGCCGACCCGGCCCGGCTGGAAGTGACGCAGTCCCACGGCACCCACGCAGACCATGGCCGCCGACGCCGACGAGCGGATCAGCGACCCGACCGCGGGCCCGGCGACGACCTCCGTCTCGATCCGCACCGGCTTGCCCGCCGCCCGGATCGCCGTCACCGCCTGCCGAACCGCAAGTTCCGCGTGCTCGGCACCGTCTTCGCGCTCGGCCGCGTGCAGCAGGCGCAGCGGAACCCCGCGGCTCACCGCCTCGTCGACCGCCCACAGGGCAGCGCGGATCGCCGCCTTGGAACCATCGATACCGGCGACGATCGACTGGGCCCTGGCTGACTCGGACATCGTCTTTTGGTGGCCTTGTGGCGGCGGACGTTCTTCTAGTGGCGGACCACAAGCACCGAGCAGTCGGGGTAGCCGACGATCGGATGGCAGTTCGGCGTGGCCAGGCCTACGATCTCGTCGGCATCGGCGCTGCCCACCACCGCCAGTTCGATTGCGCCACCGGGCATTTCGCTGTGCTTGGCGCCGGTTCCCGCGGCCACGGTCTGGACGTGGACATCGGGGTAACGGCGGACCCAGCTGTTCAGGCGGCGGTCGATCTGGCGCACCGTGGCGTGCCTGCGCCGCCCTTCCTCCATGGCCTGGTGCACGACCTCGTCGTTGTCGGGGTCGTCGTTGAGCACCACGGCGATCACGCCGAGCTCCGTCGGCGATCCGTCGGGATTGGTGCGGATGACGGCCACCGGGCAGTGCGCGTGCGCCACCAGGCCCGCCGCGGTGGGGCCCAACAACCCGTCGGAGGCCCATCCCCGTCTGGCGGTGCCGACGCACACCAGCGCCGCGTCCTGCGATTGGCCCACCAGCACCTGCGCCGGGTCGCCCGAGAGGATCGCCGTCTCCACCTCGACCGGCTTCGGCGCCCGCTGCAGGGCCCACTCCGCTTGCGACAGCGCCATTTCCGCGCGCTCGAGGTCCCACTCGGAGGTGGACGCAACCCCGCCGGCCGCCTCCCGGCCGGTGATGACATAGACCAGGCGAAGGGGCAGCTGCCGGCTCACCGCCTCGTCGACCGCCCACCGGGCGGCGTTCACCGCGGCTTGCGAGCCGTTGATGCCCACGACCACTGACTTCGCGTCCAGCTCCGTCATGTCGGCTCCTGACTGATTCTCATCGCTGAACGCCAGGGTATTGCGCCCCGTCGCCGTTGCGGAGGGGCCGTTAGGCCTCAGCCCGGATGCCGTTCGTCCCAACGTCACTGACGTCGCAGGCTTCGCCGACGAGGTCGAACAACCTGTCCACATCCGCACGCTCGCAGACCGCCGTGCCCGGCGTCATCAGCATCGCCGTGCCCGCAGCGATGCCAAACCGCACGCACTTCGTCAGCGGCCATCCGCGACTGAGCGCCACCGTGATTGCGGCAACCATCGCGTCGCCCGCGCCGACGCCGCTGCCGCTTGCCATCGGGATCGCCGAAAACCGCTGGCTGGTATGGCGGGTGGCCAGCAGCGCACCGTAGGAACCCAGCGACACCACCACCACCTGTGCCCGGCCCCGGTCGATCAGCTCGTGGGCGGCGGCGAACTGCTCCGGCTCGGTGGCGAGCCGGCGGCCCACGCATTCGCGGAGTTCCCGCACGCTCGCCTTGAGCAGGAACACCCCCGAGGAGATGTGCTGCAGCCCCCCGCCGGACGTGTCCAGGATCAGTGGCACGCCCAGCTGTTGGCAGATATCGGCGACACCCTGGTAGTAGTCGGCCGGCACACCCGGCGGCAGGCTGCCGCTTGCCACGACGAATCCGGCCGATTCGGCCGCGATCCTCAGCAGGTCGAGGCACCGCTCCTGCTCGGCAACCGTCAACTCCGGGCCCGGCAGGACGAACCGGTACTGCTGGCCGGTGCTGGTCTCGTTGACGGTGAAGCTCTCCCGCGTCTGCGCGTCGATCGGAATTCGCCGGAACGGCACTTCCGCGTCGCCGAGCAGGGTCGTCAAAAGACCGCCGTGCGAGCCGCCCGCGGGAAACACCGCCAGCACCGAGGCGCCCAGGACCCGCGCGACCCGGGCGACGTTGATGCCCCCTCCGCCCGGGTCGTAGCGGGTCGCGGAACACCGCAATTTGTCGGTCGGCCGCACGACGCCGACGCTGGTGGTGATGTCGAGCGCCGGGTTCATGGTCAGCGTCACGATCTGTGTGCCGCCCGTACCCCGCTCGGCAGCGGTCTCCATTGCTCTCGATGCCCCTTACAGGCCGCTCGGATAGGTTTCCGGCGTTTCGCCGGCCACCCACACGCTGGTGACCTCGAGCGGTTCCAGCGCACGGGTCCTGTCGATGTGAATCATCGCGTCGAACTGGTCGGCCGGCCGGACGTGGAAGTAGTGGCTCTGCCGCTCGGTCTCGGGCCGGTAGATCACGCCGATGGCACGCCCCAACCGGACCGCGCTCAGCGGCTCCGCGGCGCCCGAGCCGACGTGCGGCGACACCAGGAACTCGCCGCGGCCCGTCTCGTGCAGGAGTTCTTCGATGCTGCCGTTGAGCGCCGGGCGGACGACCTTGCGTTCGGCGATGCCACCCCAGTCGCTGGCGGCGGTGACCGTGCCCCAGTAGGTGCTGAAGCCGATCAGGCGCGATTCGTCGCCGTGCCGCTGCCGGACCAGCTGCCCCAGGGTGAGTTGACCGTCGGACCACACCTCGGTGGCGCGCGCATCCCCGACATGAGAGTTGTGCGCCCACACCACAATTCGCGCCGACGGGATATCCTGGTGGCGGTCCAGGTGCTTCAGCAGCGCCTCGAGCGTCTGCGCCATGTGCTTGTCCCGCAGGTTCCAGGAGGTGACCCGCCCACTGAACATCGCCCGGTAGTACACCTCGGCGTTGTGCACCGTCTGGGCGTTCTGGTGGGCGTAGAACAGCTCGTCCTCGGCGAGCAGCCCGTCCCGGCGGGCATAGGCCAACGCGTTGCGCTGGATGTCGACCAGCTGATCGATCGCTTCCTTCTCACACGACGGTCCGGCGCCGAACGCCGCCGAGAACCCGTAGGCCTGGCCGTCGTCCGCCGACGCGTGGTCGAAGCACGCGTAGCGTTCCCGCGCCCGCGCCGCCGCCTTCGGGTCGATCTTGTCCAGGTAGCCGATCACCTCGTGCATCGACCGGTGCAGGCTGTACAGGTCCAGGCCGTAGAAACCGGCCTGGCGCTGACCGTTGTTCTGGTGCAACCGGTTCCGGGCGCGCAACCACTCGACGAAGTCCCGGACGACGGTGTTGCGCCACATCCAGGCGGGAAAGCGCTCGAACCCGCTCAGCGCGCCGTCGGCGCTGGTATCGTCGCCGATGCCGCGGACGTAGCGATTCACCCGGTACGCGTCGGGCCAGTCGGCCTCCGCCGCGACGGCGCAGAAGCCCTTCTCCTCGATCAGCCATTTGGTGATCTCCGCGCGGGCCTCGTAGAACTCGTGGGTGCCGTGCGAGCTTTCGCCGATCAGCACGATGCGCGCATCCCCGATCAGCTCCTCGAGCGTCTCGCGCGGCGGGACGCCCGCGGGCGCGTCGACGGCCGCGCGGCCGATCAGCTCGGCGGGCGTGCGCGCCGCGGCGCGTGTCGAGACCCCGGTGGTCGGGGTGGCCAGCAGCCGACGGACCTCGTCGTCGCTGACCTGGCGGAAATCCCAGAACGACTCCCCGACGGCGAGGAACGGGGTGGGCATGCTCGCGCACACGACATCGTCGACCAGTCCGGCGAATTCCCGGCACGTCGACTCCGGCGCCGCCGGGACGGCGACGACGATGTGCGCGGGCTCGGCTTCGCGCAGCGCCTGCACGGCCGCGGACATGCTCGCGCCGGTGGCCAGGCCGTCGTCGACGAGGATGACCGTCTTGCCGGCGACATCCACGGGCGGACGGCCGTCGCGATACGCGGCCTCGCGCCGGATCAGTTCCCGGCCTTCGCGTTCGGCGACGGCGCGCAATTCCTGCGGGGTGATGCGCAGACCCCGTACGACGTCGTCGTTGACCACGACGCGGCCCCCGCTCGCCAATGCGCCCACGGCGAACTCCTCGTGGCCGGGAGCGCCGAGCTTGCGCACGACGAAGGCGTCCAGCGGCGCGTGCAGCGCCGCCGCCACCTCCCAAGCGACGGGTATGCCGCCCCGCGCCAGCCCCAGCACGATCACGTCAGGCCGATCGCGGTAGGCACCGAGGAGGTTCGCCAGCACCCGGCCGGCCTCGCCGCGGTCCCGGAACACGCGCCTCGGTGAGCGCCGGGTGGCGTCAGCTGCTCTGGTCATCACGCACCCCTTCTTGACCGTTGACCAGTCCATCCGACCAGCACCCGCGCAATCGGCGGTAGGGACCGAAGTCCCGGGCTGGCGGGTCGTTCGTCGGCTCAGCGTTTTCGGCGCAACTCGCCGATGTAGGCCATGACGCGGTTGAGGATGAGCCCGTAGGCGTCGCCGTCCTCCACCAGGCGGACCAATCCGCGGTGCCGCAGAAAGCCGTCGAGACGCTGGTCCAGACGCCAGTCGACGTAGGTGTCACCGGCATATTGCGAGTGCAAGAACTCGTACGCGAGCTCGTCGACGGCCGAATCGGTCAACGAGGGGCATCCGTCGGTGGTGGAAGGCATTCGGCTTCCTACGCCCCTCGGACCCGGTCCCTGATGGCGGCCTGTATCGCGGTCAGTCGGGACAGCGCCCGCTCGTCGGCCGCCCTCTGCTCCGCGGCCGTGACGACGATCGCGTCGGGTCCGGGGAACACGGTCGCCTCCTCGCCGGTGGCCAGCCACCGCACCCGGTACGGCGGTCCGCCGTCGGGTGAACCCACCGAGGTGATCAGTCCCCGCAGATCCGGGCGGCCGACCGTGCCGCTCTTGATGACGAGCCAGTCCCCCGTGTCGGCGTTCATTTGTCGTCTCCCTTCGAAAAGGCTGGGGTGCAACCGGACTCGTTCTATCGGCGCATCTGCAGGACGTCGCCGATCCGCCGCCGCGGTGTCGGTTCCGGAGCGCCCCGGCCCGGGAGTGCGGTGCCGACCCGGATCAACACCTGGGGTACCGCTTCGGCGTCGGGTATGAGTTCAGAAATCATGTCGCGGCTGGGTCGCAGCTCCGTCACGTGTGTCACGGTGCAGGTCGCGAACCCGGCCATGGTGCACTCCAGCAGGATCGCCGACAGCGCCTGACCGCACCGGAACGCGTCCGCGCGGGCGTCGCCCGGGGTGGACAGGACGAGCACCTCCGCCTGATCCGGCGGACCCCCGGAACCCGCCCGGGCATGCTCGTCGAGGGCAAACTTCCGGTTCACGTCGACGGCGTGGGTCTGGTTCACCAGCGCTTCGGGGATGCCGTCGTCGTGCCGGCCCGGTGCGGTCCACCAACGCAATTCGTGCTGATAGACGTCGTCGTAGCGGCGCAACGCCTCGTTCAGGCGGGCGGCCTCCACCAGCCGCGGCCGCGCGTCGTCGGCCAGTACGTCGACGCGGGCCAGGGCGGGATCGAAGGCGCTGCGCAGCACCGGCTCGAAGGATGCCCAGCCCTTGGGGCGACCGAACGGGCGCCGGTCGGTCCTGCGACGCACGATCGCCGCGGCGCGGTCTCGCCGGGCGACCGCGACGTAGTCGGCGGAGGCGAAGTCGATCGACGCCAGATGGTCGAGGTTGTTGGGATTGGGAAACTCGTCGACCGCGGTGTCCCACCCCTCGGCGGCCATCGCGACCCGGAAGTGGTCGAGCACCGCGCCGCAGCTGATGATCGACTCGCGGCCGGAGCTGTCGGCCGACGACACCATGCGGTCCGGGTCGGCGAACAGGTCGACCGTCGGGCCGCCGGCAATCCATCGCCACGGCTGGCTGTTGTGCAGCGAAGGTGCCCGGCACGCAAGCTCCACCGCCCTGGTGAGCACTTTGCTGTCGACCATCGTTGGGGTCATTCGTCGTCGCCTCTCCTGTCTTACCTTGGACCCTCTGGCATTCGGGCAGCATGCGCCAGGGTCCTTGGTCCCCAGGGTCGGGTCATTGGGCCCGCTGGCCCGGCGCGACTGAGGACCACTGATGACCTTGGTCTCTATTGCGGCCTGGCCGCGCGGCAAACGATGAAGTCGACCCCGCTAACCGAGGACCTGTTATGGACGTCATCCACAAAACGGCCGCCGACTCTCGTGTTCGGCCCAACCTGACCGACTACGAGCACGAGCGCGCCCGGTTCCACTGGTCCGATGTACCGGACCTCTGCGAGGGCATGGGGCCGGGCCTGTGCAACATCGCCTACGCCGCCCTCGACCGGCACGCCGACGGCCCGGCCGCGACGCGCACCGCCCTGCGGTTCGTCGCCGACCGGCCCTGGGACGGCGCGATCACCACCCAGGACCTCACCTACGCGGAACTCGGCCGGCTGTCCGGGCGGTTCTCCGGCGCGCTGCGCTCGCTGGGCATCAACAAAGGCGATCGCGTGTTCACGCTGATGGGGCGCAGCCCCGAGCTCTACATCGCGATGCTGGGCGCGCTGCGCATCGGAAGCGTCGTCTCGCCCTTGTTCTCGGCGTTCGGACCCGAGCCGATCGCCACCCGCGTCAACATCGGGCAGGCCGACGTTCTGGTGACCACCAGGGCGATCTATCAGCGCAAGGTCGCCAAGATCCGTGATCGGCTGCCGTCGGTGCGGCACATCTTCGTCGTCGACGACGGCCACGCCGGCGGCGCCCCGCCCGGCACACTCGACTTCCGGCAGTGGCTGGACGCGGCCGACGAGAACGCACCGATCGAGCCCACCACCGCCGACGACCCGTCTCTGCTGCACTTCACCAGCGGAACCACGGGCACGCCCAAGGGCGCCATCCACGTGCACGGCGCCGTCGCGATGCACTACGTCACCGGCCTGTACGCGCTCGACCTTCATCCCGACGACACCTATTGGTGCACAGCCGATCCGGGCTGGGTGACGGGCACCTCGTACGGCATCATCAGCCCGCTGCTGCACGGGGTCACCTCCATCGTCGACGAAGCGGAATTCGACGCCGAGCGCTGGTACCGCATCCTGCAGGACCAGGAGGTGTCGGTGTGGTACACGGCGCCGACCGCCATCCGGATGCTGATCAAGGCCGGACCGGAACTGCCCGCGCGATACCAATTTCCGCGGCTGCGCTTCATCGCCAGCGTGGGCGAACCGCTCAACCCGGAAGCGGTGTGGTGGGGAAAGCGGGTGCTGGGCTTGCCGATTCACGACAACTGGTGGCAGACCGAGACCGGCGGGATCATGATCGCCAACACGCCCGCGTTCGACATCAAGCCCGGTTCCATGGGCCGGCCGCTGCCCGGCGTGGACGCCTTCATCGTGCGGCGCGAGGACGACGGGCCCGTCGAGGTGATCGACGAACCCGGCGTCGAGGGCGAGCTCGCGCTCAGGCCCGGCTGGCCGTCGATGTTCCGCGGGTACCTGAACGCCGAGGAGCGCTACCGGAACTCGTTCTCCGACGGGCTGTATCTGAGCGGGGACCTGGCGAAAAAGGATGCCGACGGCTATTTCTGGTTCGTCGGGCGCAAAGACGACGTGATCAAGTCCGCGGGACATCTGATCGGTCCGTTCGAGGTGGAGAGCGCCCTGACCGACCACCCCGCGGTCGCCGAGGCCGCCGTCATCGGCATACCCGACCCGACGGTCGGCGAAATGGTGAAAGCCTTTGTCACGCTGAAGAACGGCGTGGTGGCCGACGAAGACCTGCGGCTGGAGCTGCTGGGCCACGCCCGCAAACGGCTGGGGGCCACGGTGGCGCCCAAGGAGATCGAGTTCGTCGACTCGTTGCCGCACACGAGCAGCGGCAAGATCATGCGACGGCTGCTGAAGGCCCGCGAACTCGGGCTACCCGAGGGTGACACCTCCACCATCGAGCGACAACCCGTCCAGCACGCCGAAGGGGTGCCATCATGACCCGCGCCGGCGACGATGCAGAACGAAGTGATGAGGAGGAGCGGCCCCCGATGACCACCGTGAAGCTGGCCCACGAACTGCTGTCCGACATGATCCGCGTGCGGCGCATGGAGGAGAAGTGCGCGGAACTGTACAGCGCGGCCAAGATTCGCGGTTTCTTGCACCTCTACGTCGGCGAGGAGGCGGTGGCCGCCGGGTCGCTGCGCGCGCTGGCCGACGACGACGCGGTGGTCGCCACCTACCGCGAGCACGCACACGCGCTGCTGCGCGGCATCCCGATGCCCTCGATCATGGCCGAGATGTTCGGCAAGCAGGAGGGCTGCTCGCGCGGCCGGGGCGGTTCGATGCACCTGTTCGACGCGGCCAAACGCTTCTACGGCGGTAACGCGATCGTGGCCGGCGGCCTGCCGCTCGCGGTGGGCATCGCGCTGGCCGACGCCCAGTTGCAGCAGAAGCGGGTGACCGCCTGCTACTTCGGCGACGGCGCGGTGGCCGAGGGCGCCTTCCACGAGTCGTTGAACATGGCGGCGCTGTGGAACCTGCCGGTGCTGTTCTGTTGCGAGAACAACCTTTACGCGATGGGCACCGCGCTGGACCGGGCCCAGTCGCAGACCGATCTCACCGTCAAGGCGGCCGCCTACCGCGTTCCCACCCTGGCCGTCGACGGCATGGATGTCGAGGCCTGCCATGCGGCCGCACAGCAGGGCGTCGATCACGTCCGCGACACCGGCGGTCCGTTCTTCATCGAATTCCGCACCTACCGGTTCCGCGCGCATTCGATGTTCGACCCCGAACTGTATCGGGACAAGGCCGAGGTCGAGCGGTGGCGGCAGCGCGACCCGATCCAGGCGTTCACCGAGAAGTGCCTGGGCGACGGCACGCTGTCCGACGCCGACGTGCGGGAGATCGAGGACGCGGCCAGCACCGAGATCGAGGAGGCGGTGGCCTTCGCCGAGGCCGGAACGTGGGAGGACGTGGCCGATCTGGAACGCGACGTGCTGACGGAAGAGGCGGTGCGATGAAGACCAGCTACCGGACCGCCGTTCACGACGCGCTGCGCGACGCCCTGCGCGACGACGCGCGGGTGGTGCTGATGGGTGAGGACGTCGGCCGCTACGGGGGAACCTACGCCGCCTCCAAGGGCCTGCTGGAGGAATTCGGCCCCGACCGCGTGCGGGACACGCCGCTCTCGGAGTTGGGCTTCGTCGGCATCGGGATCGGCGCGGCGCTGAACGGGTTGCGACCGATCGTGGAAGTCATGACGGTGAACTTCAGCCTGTTGGCGCTGGATCAAATCGTCAACACCGCTGCGGCCCTTCGGCATATGTCCGGCGGGCAGTTCTCGGTGCCGATCGTCGTGCGAATGGCGACGGGCGCCGGGCGCCAGCTCGCCGCCCAGCACTCGCACAGCCTGGAGCCGTGGTACGCCCACATCCCCGGCATCAAGGTCCTCGCCCCGGCCACCGTCGAGGACGCGTACGGCATGCTCGGTCCGGCGCTGGCCGACCCGGACCCGGTGGTGATCTTCGAACACGTCCAGCTCTACAACACCTCGACGGACGTCGACGTTCTCACCCCCACGGACATCTCGCGGGCGGCGGTCCGCCGCAGCGGCGGAGACGTCACCCTGATCACCTACGGCGGCAGCCTGCCCAAGACGCTCGACGCCGCCAACGAGCTCTCGCTGGCCGGAATCGACTGCGAGGTCGTCGATCTGCGCGTGTTGCGTCCCCTCGACGACGCCACCATCTTCGAATCCGTCCGCAAGACCCACCGCGCGGTGGTCATCGACGAGGCGTGGCGCACCGGCAGCCTGGCCGCGGAGGTCACCGCGCGCGTGATGGAGGGCGCGTTCTACGACCTCGACGCGCCGGTGGCCCGGGTGTGCAGCACCGAGGTGCCGATGCCCTACGCCAAGCACCTCGAAGAGGCCGCCCTGCCCCAGGCCGCCAAGATCGTCGCCGCCGTGCAAGGCCTGTTCGGAGAACGGTCGTGATCGAATTCAAGATGCCCTCGCTCGGGTCCGACATGGACGAAGGCACCCTCAACGAGTGGCTGGTCAAGCCCGGGGACAAGGTGACCCGCGGCCAGGTCGTGGCGATCGTCGAGACCACCAAGGCCGCGGTCGAGGTCGAGTGCTGGCAGGAGGGCATCGTCGACGAGCTGGTCGTGCCGATCGGCGAAACCGTCCAGGTGGGAACGACATTGGCCACGCTGACCGCACCCGGCGAGCAGGCGGAGAAGCGGCCCCGGCCGCGCCCGCCGGCCAAGGCCGCCGCCACACCGGCGACCGCACCGCCCAAGCCGGCGCCGGCCCCCAGCGCTCCCCCGGCCACGCCCGGGCGGCGCCGCTGGGTGTCGCCGGCCGCGCGCCGGTTGGCGACGTCGCTGGGCGTCGACATCGAGGCGGTGAGCGGCACCGGACCGCAGGGCGCCGTCACCATCAACGACGTCGAGCACGCGGCGAGCAGATTAGTGGCCAAGCCGGCCAAGCCGGTCACCCAACCGGCGGGCAAGCCGACCGCGGCCGACCGCGCGACGCAGATGCGAAAGTCGATCGCCGCGGCGATGAGCCGGTCCAAGCGGGAGATTCCGCACTACTACCTTGCTGAAGAGATCATGCTGGAAAAGGCGCTGTCCTGGCTGACGGCGAGGAACGCGCAACGGTCCATCGACGAACGGGTGCTGCCGGCCGTCCTGCTCCTGAAGGCCGTCGGCGTCGCCGCGCAGCGGTTCGGCGAGTTCAACGGGTTCTGGCGCGAAGACGGGTTCGAGCCGGCCAACGGCGTCCATGTCGGCGTCGGCATCTCGCTTCGCGGCGGCGGCCTGGTCGCGCCCGCCATCCACGACGTGCCGGAGAAGAAGCTGGACGAATTGATGGACGACCTGACCGATCTGGTGGCGCGGGCGCGGGCCTTCTCGCTGCGGAGTTCGGAGATGTCGGACCCGACCATCACGGTCACCAACCTCGGCGACCAGGGCGTGGACGCCGTGTTCGGTGTCATCTACCCGCCGCAGGTGGCGATCGTCGGTTTCGGCCAGCCGGCCGAGCGGGTGTGTGTCATCGACGGTGGGATCCGGGTCGTCACCACGGTTCAGGCCACGCTGGCCGCCGACCACCGCGCCAGCGACGGACACCGGGGCGCGCTGTTCCTTTCCGCGATCAACGAGCTGCTCCAGCAGCCCGACCTCCTAGAAAAGTGATGTGCAATGACCAATGAAGACACTCGCGCCGTGGTGCTGTCGGTGCTGACCACCATCGCCCCCGAAGTCGACCCGGACGACATTCGCGACGACGTCCTGCTGCGCGACCAGGTCGACCTGGATTCCATGGACTGGCTGAGCTTCCTGCGCGGCATCCACAAGCGATTTCATGTCGACATCCCCGAATCCGACTACGCGACGCTGCGCACACTGGCCGACGTGGTCGGCTACGTGGAAAAGAAGGCGTCGGCGGTCTGACCGCGAAGCGCCACGCGCGCCGCGTATTTCGGCGCGTTCGACAGGGGTTGGCATGATGGCTGTTGTGCAGGGCAAGACACCGGACGTCGGCGCGCTCGAGCGGGCGGTGCTGCTCGCCTGCCGCGCCCCCTCCGTGCACAACAGCCAGCCCTGGCGCTGGGCGATCGAGGGCGGCGCCCTGCACCTCTTCGTCGACCGGCGCCGGGCGATAGCGGCCACCGACTCGACCGGCCGCGAGGTGATCCTGTCCTGCGGCGCCGTCCTGAACCACCTGTGCGTCGCCATGTCGGCCGCGGGCTGGGAGCCGAAAGTCGAGCGCTTTCCCGACCCGGATGACCCCGACCGACTGGCCTCGATCACGTTCAGCCGCTCAGAGCGCGTCACCGAAGCCCAGCTTCGCCTGGCCGAGGCCATCCTGCAGCGGCGCACCGACCGGCTTCCGTTGGGGCGCCCGACGTATTGGGACCTGTTCGAACCCACGCTGCGTGACAGCTTTGACGACACCGAGGTCGCCCTGGACGTCCTCGGCGAGGATGTGCGGCCGCTGCTGGTGGAGGCGTCGCAACTCACCGAGGAGATCCGCCGTGACGACTCCTCTTATCACGCCGAACTGGACTGGTGGACATCGTCTTTCGCGTTGGCCGAAGGGATGCCGCCGAGCGCGCTGGCCTCCGACAAGGAGAGCTGGCGGGTCGACGTGGCCCGCAGCTTCCCGACCAGGAGCCACGCGGACCGGCGCGGCGAGGTCAAGGCGGATTGGGCCAGAATCCTTGTGCTGTCGACCCCGCAGGACACCAGGTCGGACGTGTTGCGATGCGGCGAAGTGTTATCGACGGTGCTGCTCGAATGCACGGTGGCCGGGATGGCGACGTGCCCGCTCACCCATCTGATCGAACTGGACGAGAGCCGGGACATCGTGCGCGAACTCATCGGAGGGCGCGGCGAGCCGCAGGTGCTGATCAGGGTGGGCATAGCGCCGCCGCTGGAACACCTCCCGGCGGCGACGCCGCGACGCCCGCTTTCTGATGTGCTGCAGATCCGCTAGACAACCTTGGTCCCCGCCCCGCGGGACTTTCGGCCGACGCACCCGGTGGGCCGGCGCAATACCATCGAGGATGTCGTGCTGTCGATGAAGGGGATGACCGATGCCACTGCTTGACGACGGGGTTTCCATCCTGCCGGTGAACGAATGTTGGGAACTCCTGGCGGGCGTGACGCTGGGCCGGCTGGTCACCAGCGTCGGCGGTCAACCCGAGATCTTCCCGGTCAATTACGTTGTCCAGCGCCATACTGTGCTGTTTCGCACCGCGGAGGGCACCAAGCTGGTCAGCACCGCGATCAACAACAAGGTGCTGTTCGAGGTTGACGACCACAACGTCGCCGAGGGGTGGAGCGTGATCATCAAGGGCACCGCGCGCTCCCTTCGCACCAACGAGGAGATCGAGGAGGCCGAGCGCGCCCAGGTCATGCCCTGGACGCCCTCGGACAAGTCGCACTATGTGCGCATCATTCCCGAGATCGTCACGGGCCGCCGGTTCCGCTTCGGTGGGCCGGTGGACTGATCCCGCCGCTACCCGGGCCGCACGTGGCGTGGGCGCGGGACGAACTCCAGCGAGAGCAAGACCATCAACGCGGCCGGAATATGGTGCGCGCACAGCACCACGTAGCGTCGCTGCGACAGGGCGTGGAACTTGCGGAGGTAGCGGTACAGCGACTCCAGGCGGATCAGCGGGTCCAGCAAGTGGATCAGCCACAGCGCGATCCGCTGTAGCGGTCCCGGTTGCACGGCTTCGAAGATCTCCGGGAACGCCGCGAACGCCAGCGAAAGACGCTGCCCTCCAGCATCTTTCGCGTGAGCGATCATATCGACGCTGAGCCGCTCGTCGACACCGTTGGGGGCGTTCGGGCGGCGGAACGGCACGTCGAGGCTGACTTCCGATCCGTCACCGGCGGTCAGGTAGCGGTGAAACGCGACCACCCGCCCGCTGCGGTCGCGCGCCACGGCCAGGTCGACACCGGGGTAACGGCCCTGCAGCGCACCGTCGAGGTTCATGCAGAACCCGCGGTCGGTGCGCGCCGCGCGATGAGCGGCGTACAGGACCTCGGTCAGCTCGGCCCGTATCGCACCGCTGAGCCCTTGTTCGTCGACGATCTCGGTCGTGACTCCGCAGTTGTGCGTGCGCTGCACCGCCTGGCGCAGATTGCGAAACCGGCGCCCCTTCAGGGTGAAGTGGCGGATATCGACGACGACGTCACGGCCGATCGGCACCGACAGCATCGGCTGCCCCACCGTGTCCCTGCGCCACAACCGAAGGTGGGGTTCGCCGGCCGCCAACACGATGATCTGCCAACCCCGGCTGCGGCACATCCGGACGAAATCAGCTGCGAGCTCGTCGAATTGCGTCGCGTCGCCGATCGGGTCGCCGCTGACCACCGCGAACCCGAACCGCGTGCGGTAAGCGATCGCCGCGCTCCCGTCCGCGTTGAGGTGATAGCTCTTGCTCGAATGCATGGCGAACGGCGCCAACGGGTCCCCCCGCGTGACGTTGACCAGCCCCCACACCTGGCTCAGCAGCTCCGGCTGCGGCCGGGCCGTTGTCGGCAGCATCAGGGCGAGCCCGCTGCCCGCGATCAAGACATTGCCCAGCACCGCCCAGGACACAAAATGCGCGCCCAGGCCGGCGCCCACCATGGCGGCCGCATACGTCGCGTGCGCCGTGGTCACCGGCCGGCCGAGAAAGATACCGCGGGCGATCAGGGCGGCCGCGCCCAGCAGGGCCACCGACCAACCGAACCGGCCCGGGGCGACACGCTCGTAGCCGAGACGTTCTTGTGCGACCAGCACCACCAGCCACGCCACGACGCACAGCAGCAGCAACACGCTGAGGCGACGCGCCGCCGGGACGTCGGCCCCCACCAGAACCCGTTCCCCGCCGGCTCGGCGGCTTCGGGGAATGATCTTCACGGTGCCCGCTAGCGCACCACGAGCACGGAGCATTCGGGGTGACGGAAGAGCGGATGCCCCTGCGGCCCGACCAACTGCGCGAGCTGGCGCGCCTCATCGCCGCCGATGACGGCGAGCTGGACCCTCTCGTCGTTGGCGCTGAGGTAAGCGGCGACGCCCCTCCTGGTGGTGATCGGGTAGACCCGCACGTCGGGAAAGTGTTCCCGCCACTGCGCCACCCGGCGTTCGAACACGTCGTCGCCGTGCTCGGTGAGCTCCTCGGGGCGGCCACCGAGCACCAGCATGGGAGCCCGGCGCAGTTTCGCCTCCGCCGCAGCATAATTCACCACGGTGTCGTTGCCCGGCGCGTCCGACATCCGGACCACGATCCAATTGACCTCCGGGGGTGGCTGATCGGAGCCGGTCCGAACGACCGCGACCGGGCAATGCGCCTTCTCGGCCAGTTCCGTCGCCGTCGAACCCACGATAGAGCGCGCGTAACGGCCGATGCCGACGCACCCGACGCAGATCATGTCGGCCGACGTCGACGCTTCCACCAGCACCGAACCGGAGGGGCCACGCGGCATGTCCGTTTCGACCGCGACCGGCTTGCCGGTGGCCTCGACCGCGAGCCTTGCTTGTAGGAGCGACTTCTCGGCATGCGCGACGTCGCGCTCGTAGTCGTCCGGGGACTCATGCGTCGGCTTGACAACGGAGACCAGACGCAGCGGCACGCCGCGGGTGAGCGCCTCGTCGACGCCCCACAGCGCGGCCGCGATCGCCGCCGACGAACCGTCGATTCCGACCAGGATGGATTTCATCGTCCGACCCGCTCCCGTCAACTCGTACCGGCAGAGGAGCGGACCGGCGGTGTCAGGTCGAGGCGCTCCGCGCCGCGTCTGACCGTGAGCAGCAGCGCGCGCGTCCCCAGCGCTATCACCGGCCTGGCCAATTCAAGGACGAACACTTCGCCCGGGTAGCGCAAGGCGATTCGGGCGCGCGCGAGCAGTCGCACCCGGTCCTCCCAGTGCGGCTGCAGGTGAAACGACAAGACCGCATTCCAGCGTTCGGATCGCATGGCGGTGAGCACGAGGTACTTTTCCGGCACGATCTCCGCGACGCGTAACGTCACCCCGTCGGGCAACCCCAGCCATCCCTCGGGGGCCAGGCGGACCGCGTCGCCCACCCGCAGCCCCCCGGCATCGCCTTGCCCCACAGGGCTTCTCAGCCCGTCGATGTCGTCGCGTTCACCCCTGTCCTGGGCCATCTGCAGCAACCGGGACCAGACCGCGGACACGGACGCGTCCACGTCGGTCGCCTCGGTGGTCTGGACCGCCGGATCGCTCACCAGGCCGTCGCCGGGAACTCGCATCTGCGACTCCGCCTTGGTCGCACCCCAGTTGCGGTAGTACCTGCGGGCGCAGTACAGGACGGCGAGCAGCGCGGTGGTCTGGGCGATCCGCTTCGTCATGTTGGCCATGGCCACAGTCTGCGCGGAGCGGCGCCCTGCCTGCGAGGGTCCTTGGTCCCCGGTGAGCGCGCCGATGTGCTCTGCGGGCCGCGCTCGGCGCAGCTAGCCCGCCGGGGTGATCAGGCCGTAATGGCCGTCGTAGCGGAGGTATAACACGCTGGCGCAACCGTAGTCGGCGTGGAGGAAGAACAGGAACGGCAGGCCGAGCGCGGCCAGCCGGTCGGCGGCTCCCTCTTCGGTGAGGCACGGCAGGGGTTGCGGGCTGATCGTCACCGGCAGCGCATGCTCACTCACCTGGCCGGCCAGGGCCGGCGCCGCCAGCGCCAGGCGATATCCCGTGGGTCCGGCGCGATACAGCACGCCGGCGATGCCCGTGCCCTTCTCCGTGAACAGGTGGAAGTCGTAGTCGAGCAGGTCCATTTCGTCCGCGGCGTCGTCGAGGGTGCAGGGCGCCATCGTGAACGACTTGCGCCGGATGACCCGGCGCTGACCCGGCGGGCGGGGGAAGTAGCTCGGCCGGTGCGCCGGCTGGGATTCGTGGCGCCATTCGTCGGGGCCCGCCGGTCGCTCGCCACGGCGCGCCTCCCAGTGCGCGGCGGCGCGTTCCAGGCGTCGACGCAACCGTGCCGCGAGGAGATCGACCGCTTCCCGTGCCGTGTCGGCCTGGACCTGGGCGCGCACCGGCCGGCCGTCGACGTCGAGGTTGGCCTGCGCGACGACGGGGCGCTGCACCGCCGGATCGCGATGCCTGGTGAGCCTCACGCGGGCGTGCCGCACCGGCCGGCTTGCGTAGCGGGCTAGCTCACCGACCTTGCTGCGGGCGTATTCGGCTTCCGCCGGAAGCACGTCGCGGGTGGCAACCTGGACGTCGATATCGCGTGGTGACGGTGTGCCGTGGCGCATAGCTAAAGTGCTACGTCACTAAACCGGTTGCGGGGCAGGGTCAAAGGTCACCGGGGCGCACCGCCGGCGACACGTGGTCGGGCAATTTGGCCTCCTTGAGCCGCAGCGCCGGCTTCTCGATGACGAACCAGCTGGCCGCCGCGAGCGGCAGCGTGGCCGTGGTCGCCACCGCCGCGAAGAGGAGCGGGTCGAGGTGCCCGAGGCCGCCGATGACGAGAAGCTGCTGGGTGGGCCACGCGTAGATGTACACGCCGTACGACAGATCGTTGTGCAGATGGAACCTGCGTAAAAGGATGCCCGACGCGATGATTCCGTAGGCCAGGGGCAGCGCGCCGACGATCCGGTAGTCGGGCAGCAGCAGGCCGCACACCGCGACGATCGCGAAACTCACCGCGACCCAGGACCATTTGGCCGGTATCACATCGCGGAGCTGATACAGCACCGCGCCGGCGGCGAACATGATCGCGAAGCGGGCCAGACATTGCGGGATCGTCCACGACCACGGGTCGGCCATGGGCCCCAACAGGACCGCCACGAGCACACCCGCGGCCAACATGGCCGAGGATATCCAGCGATGCCGCGCCAGCCCGGCGACGCCGATGGCGAGCACCGCCAGATAGCACATCACCTCGTACACCAGCGTCCACAGCGACGCATTCCAGGTACGGGGATGCGGGACGCCCTGCGGTGTGCCGCCCACGTCGAGCTTGAGATGGGCGATGGCGCTGTTGAACAGCACGAACTTCACGGGTCCGCTGGTGCGCAGAAGGCCTGCCGCGGAACCGCCTTGCAGCGCGACGCCGATCGGCGCGCAGACGAAGGCGGTGACCATCAGACAGGTGTAGAAGCCCGGGAGGATGCGCAACGCCCGGGCTCGCAGATACTGCCTCGGTTCGGGTGCGTTGAACCAGCTCGCGGTGACCAGGAAGCCCGACACCGCGAAAAAGCCGTCCACACCCAGAGAGAACAAGAGACGCTCCGCAACCGGCGACGAAACGTGGTGGCCGGTCACGGGAAACGAATGCCACAGGATCACCTCGACGGCCAGCATCAGCCGCCACAGGTTGAGGGCATTGTGATGCCGGTCGAATGCCTGCCCGATCACAAAGCCTCCCCTCTTCGGCGCTCAGTGCAGCGCCGCCGCCCGCACCAGGTGGTCCGCCGGCTGGTCGCCGCTCTTGGCCGCGCCGGTCTCACGCGCCAGGAACGCGGTGAGTTCTCCGATCGCGGTCATCAGGGGAGCGGGGAAGACGATGGTGGTGTTCTTCTCGACTCCCAGTTCGATCAACGTCTGCAGGTTGCGCAGCTGCAGGGCCAGCGGGTGTCTCATCATGGTGTCCGAGGCGTCGCCCAGCGCGGCGGCCGCGCGCGCCTCCCCTTCGGCCGCAATGATTTTGGCCCGCTTCTCGCGCTCCGCCTCGGCCTCGCGCGCCATGGCGCGCTTCATGCTGTCCGGCAGTTGGATGTCCTTGAGCTCGACCAGGGTGACCTCCACGCCCCATTCCACGGTGGTCGCGTCGAGGATCTGGCGGATGCTGCCGTTGATCTTCTCGGTCTGGGCCAGCACCTCGTCCAGGGAATGTTGCCCGACGACGTTGCGGAGGGTGGTCTGCGCGATCTGGTCGATGGCGGAGTTGACGTTCTCGATGACGACGACGGCCTTGCGGGCATCGACGACGCGGAAGTAGGCGACCGCGGCGATGTCGACGCTCACGTTGTCGCGGGTGATGATGCCCTGCGACTGGATCGGCATGGTCACGATGCGCATCGAAATCCGCCACAGGCGGTCGATGACCGGGACGATGAGCCGCAACCCCGGTTCGCGGACGCCGATCACCCGGCCGAGCCGGAAATGCACACCGCGCTGGTATTCCTGCACCACCCTGATCGACGCCAGGGCCAGCAACACCGCCACGACCACCGCAGAGATCACCGCAGTGGCAGCAATGTGGGTCATGAGGACCACCCCTCGACTCGATCCGTTACCAGTGCCGCCACTGCGGCTGTCCCTGACGCTAGGGGCGCGACGGCGCGTCGGTCAGCGGCCGAAAGTCCCAACCCGTGCGGCGAAGGGCCCTGGTCCGGGTACGACGGGGCGGAACGCCCGTCATCAGGACGCCGCCTGCGAGCCCGTGGCCCGTTTGCGGATGCGGGCGGCGAACGCGGCGGCCCGGTCGAGGTCGTGCTCGTCGGGCCGCCCCCTGTTGATGCCGCCGATGAATCCGAACGGCCCGACCGTGTCGAACCCCCGGCAGGAGAAGGAGCCGATCACGTCGAAGCCCTTCTGCTCGAGCGTCTGCCGGATCGGCCGGTGGTAGCCCAACAGCGGAACCTCGCGCGCGCCGCTGGTGAAGAAGGTGAACGCCGCGATGTGGTGCCCGGCGGCGGGCAGCCGGCGGACGAGCTTGCGCAGCCTGGCGTCCATCGTCATGTAGTAGATCCCGGAACCGAAACCGACCAGGTCGTAGTCGCCTACGGTGCCGGGGTCGACGGACTCGGGCGTGACGACCTCGGCATCCAGCACCCCGGCCATCCGGTCGGCGACCAGGCGGGTGTTGCCGTGGGATCTCGAAGCGCACACGATCAGCGCCCTCATAGCCAACTCCTTCGCGACGGCGGCTCGGACACTCCATGCTGCGCACGGATCCGCCGACGGGGTAAGGGCGCAAAGGCACCGCGGCGCGGGGCCTTGGTCACTTTGCGTCATCACCGCTGGTGAAGCACCGGAACGGCGACAAACGGAGGTCCTTCGCGGTCGGGACTTCGGTCCCTATCGACGCGTCCGGCGAACGGCTGGAATAGGGGATGTGACCGTGACAGCTCCCGCAGCGGAGCGCAACACCGTGGCGTGCGTTACCGGCGCGCAAGTGATCGTCCTCGAGTTGCATCCCGCATGGATGTCGGCCCAACGACACGCCGCCGAGCTGCTCGAGGCGATGCACCGTCATCCGTCGTCGATGGGCCGCCCGGCCCATCCGACTCGAGCACCGCTGCTGCGGCCCCTGCCATGACGGGAGAGCAGATGGGCACGCGGGCCCGCACGACACTGGGTCGAACGATGGCATTGTCGGCGGCCGCCCTCATGCTGTGGGCGGGTACGCCGGGCATGGCCGCCGCCGACAGCGGGCGTCCGCAACCCAAGCCGGAGGAACGGGCCGCGGCCCTGATTCGGCCGGCCATCATGTACCTCGCCGGTGAAGGGTACGGCCTGGTCCGGCTGCCCAGCGGTGAGGTCCTGTCCCAGTTCGGGCGAGGTTCGACCATGCCTTTCCTGGCCACCTGGAACTGCACGGCTTTCGTCGTCAACCCCGACGGCTGGGTGGCGACGGCGGGTCACTGCGTCGACCCGGCGAGCGCCACGCAACTGATCCTCAAGCGCGCCGCCGAGGAATATCGCAGCGAGTTTCCGGACGCGCCCGAATCCAGCGATCCGGCGACCACTGTGGAGTGGCTGCAGAAGAACGCCAGGGTGGAAGGCGACACGCCCGGCCAGGGCCCCCACGTGGGCATCACGCTGATGTCCGGCAGCGGAACGAAACTCACCGACAAGGTGGTCGCCAACATCGTCGACTTCCGGCCGCTCGGGAAGGGCGACGCCGCGCTTCTCAAGGTGGCCAAGGGCAACCTTCCGTCGTCCGAGCTCGACGTCGACGCCGACGTCACCATCGGTACGCCCGTTCTGGCGGTGGGCTTCCCCGAGAGCACCCAAACCGTCACCGGCGCTTCGCTCGACCCGACGTACAAGAGCGGCAAGGTCAACAAGAAGACCATCGCAGGATCGAACCCCGCGTACGAAATCGACGCCGCGATGACCGAAGGCATGAGCGGCGGCCCAACGATCGGGCTGAACGGCAAGGTGCTCGGCCTGAACAGCTTCGCGCCCGCAGGCGAGACGCAGCCGTTCAATTTCATCGCACCGGCCGACGGCGTGGCCGCGATACTGGCGAGCAAGGGCGTCAAGCCGACGCTCGGACCCGCCGACCGGTCCTATCGCAAAGGGCTCGCCGACTTCTACGCGGGTCGCTACACCGCTGCGATCGACGAATTCGACCAGACGCTGGCCATGTCGCCCGGCTACCCCGGCCTCGACGACCTCAGGACCAACGCGGCCAACCTGCGCCAGCAGTACGGCGATTTCTCCTCGCTGAGCGGCCGAAACCTGTTGTGGTACCTCGTGGTCAGTGTGGTGGCGGTGCTGGGCCTGGGTGCCGGCCTGACGTTCTTGGGGCTCAGGACGCACCGCCGGATTCCGCCGGAACCCGACGTCCAACCCCTTCGCCTGATGCCCAGGCACGAGCTGGTCGCCGAGGAACCCCACTTCTGCGCTCATTGTGGGGCCGAACACCATCCGAGCGAACGGTTCTGCCCGAACTGCGGCAAACACATCGAGGCCCCCACGGCGGCGCGGGGAACCGGGCTCATCTCCTGACCGACGCGTACATCGCGATGAACGCCGCATTGTCAACCAGATTGGCGACCAGGTTCGACGACGCGGTGCTGCGCACTCGAACGGCCCTGGTGCAGAACGGGTTCGGCGTCCTGACCGAAATCGACGTCAGGGCGACGCTGCGCGATCAGGTCGGGGTGGACATGGAGGACTACCGGATCCTCGGCGCGTGCAATCCGGCCGTGGCGCATCGAGCCATCAGTGTGGATCGCGAGATCGGGCTCATACTGCCGTGCAACGTGCTGATGCGCGGCGACCCGGGCGCCGCGGGAGTGGTGATCGTCGAGGCGATGGATCCCGGGCTCCTGATCGGGGTCACCGGCGAGCCGGCGCTCATCGCCCTCGCCGCCGAACTCAGCGCGAACCTGCGCGCCGCGATCGCCTCGCTGACCGAAAGCCGTTGATCTCGGCGGCCACCATGTCGACCAGCGCCGGCACGGCCGCGGCGACCCGCGGGGTCAGCCCGGTGCCCGGGCCGGTGTCCGCGGCCTCTACGGCGAAGACGACCACCGCGTCGGGCACCCGCCCGAGCGCCCGGCCCAACGCGTGGGTGCGGCCGACGTCGACACGGTGCGAGCTCAATCCGTCGGGCTGGTCGGGCAATCCGGTCGGGTCATACCGACGGATGCGGCCCGGCGTGGCTTTGTCGGCGACCGCCGCGTCGATGACCACGGCCAGCCCCGCGCCCGTCCACGCCTCGAGAAGACCGATCGGTTCCGCGATGCCGGTTGTCACAACGACGTTCGGCCAAGCGAGGTCGCCGAGCGCGGTGGCGGCGGCGACACCGACGCCGTCGTCGCGCCGGTAGCAGTTGCCGAGCCCGATCACGGCGACCGGTCGGTCATCGTCGCTCACTGCCGCTGCACCGTCAGGGTCAGGAAGTGCGCCGAGCAGGAAATGCAGGGATCGTAACTGCGGATCACCCGCTCGCACAGGGAAGTCAGCGCGGCGTCATCGAGGGTGAGGTTGTCGGACACCACCCGGGCAAGATCCGCTTCGATGGCGGCCTGGTTCTGCGACGTGGGCGGGATGATCTCCGCCGCGGAGACCAGCCCGGCGTGATCGATGTCGTAGCGGTGATACAGCAGGCCGCGGGGCGCCTCGCTGACGCCGTGCCCGGTTCCCGGCCGGGCCGGGACCTCGACGAAAGGCCGTGGCGGCCGCTCGTATTCGTCGATGATGCGCAGCGCCTCCTCGATCGCGTAGACGACCTCGACGGCACGAACGATGATGCTGCGGAACGGGTTTCGGCATTCACCCGAGAGCCCGGCCGCCGCGGCCGCCTGGGCCGCGATCGGTGAAAGCGCCGACGAGTTCAGGCTGTAGCGCGCCAAGGGGCCGGTGATGTAGCGGCCGCCGTCCAGTGTCGCGTGCAGGGCGGTGGAGTGGGGCACCTGAGACTCACGCACGTGCTCGGTGAAGTCGGTCACGGGAAACGGCTCCCCGGCGCTGCGCGCGATGACGCCGTTCTCGATCGGATACCGGCCGCTGCGGCTCAGCGCCAACATCTCGTGGTCGAGCTCGAGGTCGGGGAAGTCGAAACCGGCCACCCACTCGACCGTCGCGACCGCGTCGTCCAGCGCGCCGCGCAACTGCTCGGCGACGGGGGCGAACTGCGACCGGCTGGGCACCGAGTAGAACCCGCCCAGGCGCACGTTGATCGGGTGTATCGACCGCCCGCCGACGAAGTCCATCAGCGCATTGCCCGCCTTCTTCAGTCGCAGGCCGCGTTCGACGATCTCGCGCTCGTCGCGGGCCAGCGCGATCGCGTCGGGGTAGCCGAGGAAGTCGGGTGCGTGCAGGAGATAGATGTGCAGCATGTGGCTGTGGACCCATTCGCCGCAGTACAGCAGGCGGCGCAGCGCGACGAGCTCTGGATCCACCTCCACACCGCAGGCGCTCTCGATCGCGTTGCAGGCGCTCACCTGGTACGCGACCGGGCAGATTCCGCATACCCGGGCGGTGAGATCCGGCGGCTCGGTGTAGGCGCGCCCCCGAAGGAACGCTTCGAAAAATCGTGGCGGCTCGTAGATGTTCAATTCGACGGTCTGCAGCGCGCCGTCCTTCAGCGTGACATGCAGCGCCCCTTCGCCTTCCACGCGCGTCAGGGTGCCGACGGACAGCGTGCGGGTCTCCGGGTTCACGGCTTGCTCCGCGCACTGTCTCGTTCGGCGGCGAACTTCGCGACGTTGAACGTCGAGAACACCCGGTCGACGTCACCGTCGGACATCCCGTCGCGGCGCAGCAGCGGAATCAGTGTTCCGATCTGCGGCGTCGCCGCCGGGCCGAAACAGCCGTAGCAGCCACGACGATGACTGGGGCACAACGCCCCACAGCCGGCGTGGGTGACCGGCCCCAGGCACGGGGTGCCGTCGGCGACCAGGACACACGTCACCCCGCGCATCTTGCACTCGGTGCACACCGTCTTGGCCGGCAGCCGCGGCTTGCGCCCGATCAGCAGCGCGGCGAGGGTATCCAGCAGCTGGCCGCGGTCGATCGGGCAGCCCTGCACCTGGTAATCGACCTTGACGTGCGCGGCCGCCGGGGTGGACGTCGCCAGCGTGTCGATGTAGTCGGGCCGGGCGTAGACGACGGAGGCGAACTCGTCGACGTCGGCGAAGTTGCGCAGCGCCTGCACTCCCCCGGCCGTCGCGCATGCGCCGATGGTGACCAGCACCTTGGATTGCTCGCGGATCTCGCGGATCCGTTGCGCGTCGTGATGGGTGGTGACGGACCCTTCGACCAGCGACACGTCGTAGGGTCCGCCGACCATCGAACTCGACGCCTCGGCGAAGGTGGCGATCTGCACCTGGTCGGCGAGGGTCAGCAGCTCGTCCTCGCAGTCGAGCAGCGTCAGCTGGCAACCGTCGCAGGACGCGAACTTCCACACGGCCAGAGTGGGGCCCATTACAGCTCCTTGACTGCCAGTAGCGGACCGGCGACGTCGTAACCGACGACCGGCCCGTCGCGACACACCAGCAACTGGCCCAGCTGGCAGTGGCCGCACGTTCCGATCCCGCATTGCATGTTGCGTTCCAGCGATACCCGAATATCGTTGGCGGCCATGCCTTTGGCCAACAACGCCTCCGCGGCGAACCGCAGCATCGGCTCCGGGCCACACAGAAACGCGGTGGTGCGGCCGGGATTCAGCGCGAGCCGCTTCAGCGGCTCGGTGACCAGGCCGACTTCGCCGCGCCAGCCGTGGACCGGGACGTCGACCGTCAAGTGCAGTTCGATCTGCGGGTCGGCGGACCACTTCTCGAGCTGGGCGGCGAACACGAAGTCCTCGCGCGAGCGGGCGCCCGCGATCAGGGTCAGCTTGCCGTAGCGGGACCGGCCCGCCAGCGCCCCCAGCACCGCCGGGCGCAGCGGGCACAATCCGACGCCGCCGGCGACCATGACCAGATCTCGCCCGGCGGCCTCCTCGAGCCCCCAGGTGGTGCCGAACGGGCCCCGCACCCCGATGAGGGCACCCGGCTGCGCGTCGTGCAGGGCGCGGCTCACCGCCCCGACCGCGCGAATGGTGTGCGTGATCGAGCCGTCGGTGACCGTGGGGTCGCCGCTGATCGAGATCGCCGCCTCCCCGATGCCGAAGGCATACAGCATCATGAACTCCCCGGGCTGCGGCGTGCGCAGGACTTCGCCGAGCGGTTCGAGGCACAGTGTCGCCGAATCGGGGCTTTCCACGACGCGGCTGCGTACCCGGTAGGGGTTGGGCGCCATCGAGGACGGTGGTGGGCCGTCAGTCATCGCGGGCCATCTTGTTCATCTCTTCGGTGATGTCGATCCCGGTGGGGCACCAGGCAATACACCGCCCGCAGCCGACACAGCCGGACATGTCGAACTGGTCGTGCCAGGTGCCCAATTTGTGGGTGATCCAGTGCCGGTATCGCGACTCCGGGGACTGGCGCACGCTGCCGCCGCCGTGCACGTAGGTGAAATCGAACTCGTAGCACGACGCCCAGTGCTGCCAGCGCTCGGCATGCTCGCCGGTCAGGTCGCTGACGTCTTCGGTGCTGGTGCAGTAGCAGGTGGGGCACACCATCGTGCAGTTGCCGCACGTCAGGCAGCGACTGGCGACCTCCTCCCACTGCGGCGACTCGCGGTGTTCGATCAGCAGGTTGCGCAGGTCGGCGTCCGGCATCGCGCGGCCCATCCGGTGCGAAGCGGCCTGCACCGCGGCGTGCGCCGAATCGATCTCGGCGTCGTCGGCGACCCGATGGGGAACGGCCGCAAGGACGTCGGCACCCTCGTCGGTGCCCACCTCGACCACGTAGGTCACACCATCGCCGTCGGGCCGCTCGGTCAGGGACAGGTCGTAGCCCGGTCCGGCCGCGGGGCCGGTGCCCATCGAGGCGCAGAAGCACAACCCGCCCGGCTCCGTGCAATTCACCGCGACCACGAAGGCCTGCCGATGCCGGCGGACGAAGGAGTTGTCGGGGAACTGGCCGCGGCCGAGGACCCGGTCGAGCGTCGCGATCGCGGCAAGGTCACACCCACGCACTCCCAGGAACGCGTACCGCGGAACCTCCTCGTCGGAATCGGCGGTGCTGAACCCGTCCCGGCTGCCGGACCACAGCCGGCGCCGCGGGGGGTGCAGGAACTGCTTCCACGACTGGGGCCCCGACGAATGCCCGAAGGCCGCGTCGTCGTCGCGCCGGCGCACCCGGTAATGCCCCGGGGCCACGTCGACGCCCCACCCCCACGGCAGGTCCGCCGCGGAGTCCAGTTCGTCGAGGACGATGGCGTCATCCCGCAACGTCGGACCGACGACGCGGTATCCGCGCTCGATCAGCACCTCGACAAGGCGGTGCAGCCCGACGGTGTCCAACGATGCGGCACCGGAATGGTCGCCGTGTCCGCTCATCGCCACATCATCCGCCAATTCGACTGTGCTGTATAGGGGTTGACAACGGGGCCATCGACTACCAGTGCCTACCAGTGCCTACCAGGTCTTTGCGAACAGCTCGAGGTCACGTTCCCACAGGGCGTCGCGAGCCCGGTCCAGCCGCGACCGCACGACGGCGACGAGTGTCGCCATCACCATGGTCGCCGCCAGCGCGGTCACCATCGCCACGCCGACCGCCTCGCCCGCGGCGAGCCAGGTCGGGGTGGGCGCGACCACCGGAACACCGTCCCGGTCCACCCAGATCTCCACGGTTCCCCCCGCCTCGGCGCGCTCGGCGAGTTCCAGTGTCCCGCCACGCTCGCCGGTCGGGCCCGGCCACTTCGCCTGCACGACGGTCAGACCCAGGTCCTCGGCCCTGGCCTCGACCACCCTTGCCGTCACGCGGTGGCGTTCGTGCGCCTCCCGGGTGTACACCCGATCCCGCGCCTCGTAGGTCACCGCGCCGACCACACCGGCGACGGGGACGGCGATCAGGGTCACGACCAGCGCGACCAGAACGACCAGGGCCTCGATGCGGTCCGTCCGGCGCAGCAACGGGTTACGACCGAAAAGCCGGGCGACCCGCCAGCGGCGCGGGTCCAAGGTGAACGTGTCCATGATGTCCTCTGCGCCGCAACCGTTTTGAGTGATTTCGCCGTCTCAGTGAGCGACCGGATGTTCGTGATCGACCGCCCACTCGACGAAGTCCGACAGCTCGCGCCGCGGTGTCGCCGGTAAGGGGTCGGCGTTGATCGGCGCCCAGCCCACCCGGAGCAGCATCTGCGGGTAGCTGCTGTCGCCGAAGATGTCGGACTGGACCGCCGCGCGCGTTTCGGGCGTCTCCAACGGTTCGGTCACCGGGCAGCTGGCCAGCCCCAGCGACGTCGCGGTGAGGAGTACGACGCTGGTGGCCTCGCCGGCCCGCAGCTGGGCCAGGCGGTCATCGTTGCGGGTGCCCAGGGCAAGGACGACGGCGTTGTCGTCGGCCGAGGACGAGTCCGGCGGCATGGCCAATACCGCCCCGGCGAAGAACCGGCCCGGAATCTTCGCTGCCGGATCCGGCACCGGCGTGTTGCGCGCGGGGACGCCGGCCACCGACGCGTAACGCCCACTCCATGTCGTGAGCTCGGCAAGGTAGTCCTGGCTCAAGTGATCCCGGACGGATTGGGCGACGATGTTGCGCAGATTGTCGAGGTCTTCGACTTGGCACAGGGTCACGCCGCTTCGCGCCGCCCGCGCCGCCATCAGGGCGACATCGCCCACCGGCACCGGCCACGAGCTGTAGTAGCGGCGGTCGGTCCGGCGCCGCGGTATCGCGGCGGCCAGCGCGATGTCGACGCTGTCCGCGCGGTGTGGCGAGAGTTCGATGGCCGCCAGGTGGCTGGGGTCGGCGGGATTGGGGAGCCGGGTGACCTTCGAAAGCCACCCCACCGCCGCGAGCGCGACGACGCAGTGATGCAGCGCCGCACCGCAACTCAGCATGAGGTCCCGGCCGTCCGGGTCGGTGTTGGGCAGCTGCCGGCTCGCGTCCGAATAGAGATGCAGACTCGCCGCGTCCACGCGCCACCGCCACGGTTGGGTGTTGTGCACCGAGGGTGCCCGGGATGCCAAACTCAAGACCGTCCGGACCGTGCCGGCATCCGGAAAGCGGGTGTTCATGGCGGTCGTTCCCTTCGATATCGCTTCGTGCTGTCTACGATTGCCGATTTGCTGCCCGCCCGGCGAGAGCAGGACGGCACTAGGCCGAGGGACTTTGGGCCAATCCCCTCGCTACGCGGCCGCCGAGATCACCACGTCGACGGACAGCTGATCGCCGATGGCATAGGCGACTGCCCAGTCACCCACGCACGCCGCCCGTGCCAGCTCGTCGACCAGGGGGCTGTGGGCGCCGAGCTCCGCCAGCCATGCCGTCACGAGGGGGGCGATCTCGTGGCCCGGCACCCGGACGGTGCGCCCGCAGTGCAGGCGATCGGTAACCCGGAACATCGTCGCGGTCGGCAGGGGCCGCAGGTGGTGGCGTCGTGTGGTGAATCTCATCACGGCCTCCTCGATCGAGCGTGGATTCCATCCGACCACTCAGCCGGTTGCGGCCACAGGGCCGAACGCAACCGGATGGCGAGTGCTTCAGTCGTGCGTTCGAGGATGCGGAGGTCCCGCGGCGGAAGGGCCTTTGGTCACCTGGTTGCGCGACGCGACCGCGCCGGCGATCGAGGCGGCGGCGATCGTCAGCAACGCGCCGAACATCAGCGCGGAGGCTTCACCGGCGACCAGCAGGTGTTCCTCGGTACCGATGGTGGCGGCGGCCACCGGCACGCCGAGCTGAGCCGCCGAGAGCACCGCCAGGGTGAACGGTTGGCCGAGCAACCTGCCCGCGCAATGCGCCAGCACGGCTCCGAGCCCCAGGCCCGCGCCGAGCAGGATGAGTTTCGGGTGGGCACCCAGCTCGCGCACCTGCAGCGAGGCGCCCAGCCAGACGAAGAACAGCGGGCTGAAAAACCCCTCGGTGATCCCGAACAGCTGGCGGGCCAGCCGTCGCGGTTCACCGACCATGCCGAGCACCAGGCCCACCGCGAAGCCGGCGAGCATGACAGACACGTGCGTGCTGACGGCGAGCGCGGCCAGGGCGAACAGCACGATGAGGTTGGTCCGCAGTTCGAGCGCGAACCGGTGGTTCTCGGAGTAGACGTGCATGCGGCGCCGCCAGCCGCCGGCGTCGGATCGGCGCAGCACCACATACAGCAGCACCGAGCAGCCGGCCACCGCCAGCGCGCCCAGTGCGGCGGCGCCCGCATGCCGGAGGTCGATCACCAACGGCAGCAGGACGATACCGGCCGCGTCGGCGACCGCGATCTGCGCCGTGACGGCAATGACCTGCGGCCCCCGCAGCCGCAGCGAGTCGATGACCGGCAGTGCCAGCGCCGCCGACGACGAGGCCATGAGGACCGCGTACATGGCCGTGTGGCCGGTCCCGAAGGCCGTCGCCAGCCCGGCGGCGAACGCCGCCGCGACGGCGCCGGCCAGCGCCGCCCGCGCGAGCGCCTGCGGTAGCGACGCGCGCAGCGTGCCGGCGCCGACCGGGACGTGCGTGCCCACGACGAACATGACCAGGGCGAAGCCGACGTTGGCGAGCAGCTGGAACGTCGGGTCGGTCACGTCGACGACGTTCAAACCGGTCCGGCCGACGACGAGGCCCGCGATCAGCTCACCGATGACCACCGGTATCCGAAGGCGCGGCACCGCGGCCAGCAGCGGACCGGCCAACCCAATGGCCGTCAGCAGGGCCAGGGTGTGGAAGCCAAACCCCGGCACGTCAGCGGTCCCCGCGCGCCAGCATCAAGACATTCTGCATTCTTCGGCGCGCGGTTCTAGGGATTGATCGTGTTGTCCCCGACCTGGCGTCCCCACACGTACTCGATCGCGTACGGCGATCCGGTGTCGAGGTGGTTGTACGGCGCGATGCTATTGCCGGTGTCCATCACCAATTCCGGTGCGGGCCACAGGTGGCGGGTGATGGGCTGCCAACACCCCGGGGCGCCGCCCGGTCCGCCGTGCGCGTTCACCCGCGGCAGGTTCTCCGGGTAGGTGTACGGGTTGGGTGCACCGCCGACCACGCCGGCCAGCCCACCGACCAGGCTGGCGAGGGTGGCCACCGCCGACACCGGGTTGGCCAACAACCCCAGCCCGGACAGCGCCTCGGTGTTCATGTTCAGCGAGTAGCCGTTGAAACCGCCTTCGGACGCTCCGGTGAGTGGCACCACGTCGTGGTAGTTCTTCAGCGTGCAATAGATCGCGGGGCTGTAGGTGTCCAGCAGCTGGGCGCTGGGCACCAGGTCTTGGGCCCCGCGCGCCAGATACGGCCCGCCCCGA
>NZ_LZKD01000237.1:0-39542 GCF_001668695.1 Mycobacterium sp. E2497 | reverse complement strand
TACGGGCCAGGTGAACGTCACCGACGCGCAGCAGACCGATTTCACCGCGGTCGCCCAACGTGCCGACGGCAAACTGGTGCTGGGCAGCGCCGACGGGGCCGTCTATACCCTCTCTTCTCCCACGCCTGCTTCTCCCACCCCCGGGGCCGCCGCCACCGCGACCATCGGTAGCCGGACCAAGATCTTCGCACGCGTCGATTGCCTTGCCACACAAGGTAATACGACAGCTGTCCTGGACCGGGGGCAGACGTCGGTGACCACCATCGGCGCCGACGGTCGAGTCCAGCAGGCGTTGCGGGCCGGCGAGGGGGCGACCACCATGGCCGCGGACCCCTGGGGCCGGATTCTGGTCGCCGACACCCGCGGCGGCCAGCTCCTGGCGTACGGCGTCGACCCGCTGATCCTGCGCCAGGCCTATCCGGTGCCCCAGGCGCCCTACGGCCTGACCGGCTCGCGCGCATTGGCCTGGGTTTCGCAGACCGCTTCTAATATGGTCATTGGTTACGATCTGTCCACCGGAATTCCCGTCGAAAAGGTGCGTTACCCAACCGTGCAGCAACCGAATTCCCTGGCCTTCGACGAAGCGTCAGACACCTTGTACGTGGTGTCGGGGTCCGGTGCGGGGGTCCAGGTCATCGAACACGCGGCGGGCGGGCGTTGACCGCGCCGCGCCGAGGTCAGCTGCCTGCGGGCTGGGACACCGAACTGTCCGACGAATACGAGTGGGTGCCGCTGCGCCTGCCACCCGAAGTGACCCGCGTCAGCGCGTCCATCCGGCTGTCCATCGAGGCCGAATACCGGGGCTGGGAGCTCACCCGGGTGCGGCTTTACACCGACGGTAGCAGGCGAGTGTTGTTGCGCCGCAAGAAATCTCGACTGGACAACCGGCGACCCGACCAGCCGCAACTGTGACGGTGACCCAACCCCGCGAAGGCTTGGTCTACGGCCTGGTCCGACGTCTGTTTTTCCTGGTTCCGCCCGAGCGCATCCACACGCTGGTTTTCGCGGTGCTGCGCGGCGCCACCGCCCTCGGCTTGGCGCGTCGGCTGTTGCACCGCCTGCTGGGACCAACCGATCCGGTGCTGGCGAGCACCGTGTTCGGGGTGCGTTTCCCGGGGCCGCTCGGGCTGGCCGCCGGCTTCGACAAGGACGGCAAGGGCTTACTGACCTGGGGAGCGCTGGGCTTCGGGTACGCGGAGGTCGGGACCGTCACGGCGAACGCGCAGCCGGGCAACCCGCCCCCGCGCATGTTCCGGCTGCCCGCCGACCGCGCCCTGCTGAATCGGATGGGCTTCAACAACCTTGGTGCGGGGGCGCTTGCGATCCAGCTCGCGCGTCACCGCCCCGACATCCCGATCGGGGTCAACATCGGCAAGACGAAGTCCACGCCGGCCGCTGACGCCGTCGACGACTACCGGGCCAGCACCCGATTGGTCGGGCCGCTGGCGTCGTATTTGGTGGTCAACGTCAGCTCACCGAACACGCCGGGCCTGCGCGACCTGCAGGCGGTCGAGTCGCTGCGGCCCATCCTGACCGCCGTGCTCGCCGAGGCCTCCGTCACCGGCACGCCGGTCCTGGTGAAGATCGCGCCCGACCTTTCCGACGCCGATCTCGACGACGTCGCCGACCTGGCCGTCGAGCTGGGCCTGGCCGGGATCGTCGCCACCAACACCACCGTGTCGCGCGACGGGCTGAAGACGCCGGGGGTCGACGCGCTGGGTCCCGGCGGCATCTCCGGGCCGCCGGTGGCGCACCGCTCTGCCGAGGTGCTGCGCCGGCTCCACGGCAGGGTGGGCGATCGCCTGGTGCTGATCAGCGTCGGGGGCATCGAGACGGCCGACGACGCGTGGGAGCGGATCACCGCCGGCGCGTCGCTGCTGCAGGGCTATACCGGCTTCATCTACGGGGGAGGCCTGTGGCCCAAGCGGATTCACGACGGCATCGCGCGCCGGCTGCGTGAGGGCGGGTTCGCCTCGCTCAGCGATGCGGTCGGCTCGGCGGCCCCCAAGGCCGGCGGGGCGGCGAGTTAAGCCGCGCCTTCTTCGTCGGCTTCTTCGTCATCCTCTTCATCGCTCTCGCCCAGCACCTTTTCCGGGTGGTGGAAGGTGTTGACGCGGGGCTGCCCGCGGTCAAGGTGCGGCGGTGGGATCCATTCGGTGTCGCCGTTGGCGCGTTTTCGGGTGGTCCAGCCCTTCTCGAGCAGGCGGTGGTGGGGTCCGCAGGCCAGGGTGAGTTGATCGATGTCGGTGCGGTGGGTGCCGGCCCAGTCCTCGACATGGTGGACTTCGCAGTAGTAGCCCGGCACATCGCAGCCCGGGGCCGAGCAGCCGCGATCCTTGGCGTACAACACAATTCGCTGGCCGGGTGAGGCCAGGCGCTTGCCGTGATACAGGGCCACCGCCTTGCCCTTGTCGAAGACGGCCAGGTAGTGGTGGGCTTGGCGGGCCAGGCGGATCACGTCGGACATCGGCAGCACGGTGCCCCCGCCGGTGAGGCCCTTGCCCGCGGCGGCCTCGAGCTCGCTCAGCGTGGTCGTGACGACGATCGTCGCCGGCATCCCGTTGTGCCGGCCCAGTGTGCCGCTGGCCAACACGGCGCGCAGGGCGGCGTTGAGGCCGTCGTGGTTGCGCTGGGCGTGGCTGCGGGTATCGCGCTCGATGGCTTCCTCGGTGGCCGGTCCATCGACCACCGGTGTCAGGTCGTCGGGGTTGCACATCCCGGGCGCGGCCAGCTTGGCCAACACCGCCTCCCAGGTGGCCCGCGCCTCCGGCGTGAGCCACCCGCTCAGCTTGGACATGCCGTCGGCCTGCTGATGCCCCAGCACCAGGCCGCGGGCGCGCGCCCGGTCGGCATCGGTGTAGTTGCCGTCGGGATTGAGGCAGTCCATCAGGTGGCGAGCGAGCTTGGCGAGTTCATCGGGGCGATAGTGGGCGGCCTCGGACGCCAGGTGTTTCTCGGCGTGCTCACGCGTGTCGATGTCGACGCAGTCGGGTAGTTGGCGGAAAAACCGCCGGATCTCCGCGACGTGGTCGGCCCCGATGGCCCCGCCGCGCTGGGCCGCCGCCGTGGCGGACAACACCGGCGCCAGCGGCTCACCGGTGAGCGCCCGGCGAGGGCCGAGGTCGGCGGCCTCAGCGATGCGGCGGCTGGCCTCTCCGCGCGTGATGTTCAACCGATCGGCCAACGCCCACGACAGCTTGCCACCCAACTCGGACGAATCCGCCTGCTCCCCAAGCTGATTGATCAGCTGATGTTGCGGCGTCTGCAACCGGCGCGTCTCACACTCGAGCACCTCCAACAACCGCAACCGCTCCGGATTGGTCAGTGCCTCGTAAGAATGCCCCTGGAATCGGGAGACCACGGTGCGCAGGGCGTCGACGTCTTGCTGGATCTCCTCGCGGTCCGTCAATGCCACGTGCGCCGCCCGCCTGGCCGTCCGAACGGGCTGGACAACTCATAGATGAGAGCGTCCAGCCGCACCATCAGAAGTGCGTAGCAGTCGAGAGCCTCGACCAGGTCGCCAGCCGTCAGTGAGTCGATTGAAGCGAGGAACCGGTCCAGCGACCCCTCGACGTCATCGAGTACGGCGGTGAACCTATCGTAGGCACTACTCGAACGCATGTTCGAATAATACGACGGCCCACCGACAAGAAGGGTGAAGCGCCCCCCGCGCCTACTTCTGCTCGTAGATGCCGTGAATGACGGCGCGGGCTATCGCGTGCTGGAACAGGTTGAAGCCCAGGTAGGCGGGGCTGGCGTCCTCGCCGAGGTCCAGCTTGTCGACGTCCACGGCGTGCACGGCGACGTAGTACCGGTGCGGCCCATGCCCGGGCGGCGGCGCGGCGCCGAGGTAGCGACGCATCCCGGCGTCGTTGACCAGCGTCAGCGCGTCACCGGGCAGGTTGCTCCCATCCCCCGCGCCCGCCGGCAGTTCGGTGACGTCGGCCGGCAGGTTGGCCACCGCCCAGTGCCAGAATCCCGAGGCCGTCGGGGCGTCGGGGTCGTAGACGGTGACCGCGAAGCTGCGCGTCTCCCCCGGGAATCCCGACCAGCTCAACTGCGGGCTGACGTCTTCTCCGCCCGCGCCCATGATCCCGCTGACCTGGGGCATGGCCAGCGGCTGGCCGTCGGTGATCGATTCCGACGTCAGGGTGAACGACGGCAGCTTCGGCAGCGCGGCGTACGGGTCGGGCGCGGTGCTCATGGGCGATCCTCTCGTTGCGTGTCGTGTCTTCAGCTGTGTTTCAGTCAGCAGTGTGTCAGGAAGTGTGCCAGTACATCGGTGCCGAACCTCAGCGCATCCACGGGTACCCGCTCGTCGACCCCATGGAACAACGCGGTGAAGTCGAGGTCCGGCGGCAATCGCAGGGGACTGAAACCGAAACAGCGAATCCCCAAGCGCGCGAAGGCTTTTGCATCGGTTCCACCGGACAGCATGTAGGGCACCGTGCGGCCATCCGGGTCCAGAGCCAGCACGGCGGCGTTCATGGCGTCCACCAGGTCGCCGTCGAAGCTGGTCTCATAGGACGAGAAGTCCTTGATCCACTCGCGGGTCACGTCCGGCCCGAGCAGCTCGTCGACCTCGGCCTCGAACGCCGCCTTGCGGCCCGGCAGGATTCGGCAGTCGATCACCGCTTCCGCCGTCGCGGGGACGACGTTGGCCTTGTACCCGGCCTTGAGCATGGTCGGGTTGGCGGTGTCGTGGAGCACGGCCTTGAGCATGCGGGCCATGGGCCCGAGCTTCTCGATCGCTCCCGCCAGGTCGCCCGACTCGACGTCGAACGTCAGCCCGGTCTCCTCGCTGACGGCGGCCAGGAACTGGGCGACGGTGTCGGTGAGCACGAGCGGGAATCGGTGCCGACCGAGCCGCGCCACTGCCTCGGCGACGGCGGTGACGGCGTTCTGGTCATGCACCATCGATCCGTGCCCGGCCGGGCCGCGGGCGGTGAGCCGCATCCACGACAGGCCCTTCTCGGCCGTCTCGATCAGATAGAGCCTTCGTTCGCCCCCGTCGCGGCGCGGCACAGTCAGCGAGAATCCGCCCACCTCGCCGATCGCCTCGGTAACGCCTTCGAAGAGGTCGGGCCGATTGTCGACCAGCCATTGCGCCCCGAAAGTGCCGCCGTGCTCCTCGTCGGCGAGGAAGGCGAACACCAGATCGCGCGGCGGCACGATCCCGGCCCGCTTCAGCTGCCGGGCCACCACGATCATCATGCCGACCATGTCCTTCATGTCCACCGCGCCGCGACCCCAGACGAAGCCGTCCTTGACCGCGCCGGAGAAGGGGTGGACGCTCCACTCGGCCGGCTCGGCCGGCACCACGTCGAGGTGCCCGTGGATGAGTAGGGCCCCGCGTGAGCTGTCGGCGCCCGCGAGGCGGGCGATCACATTGCCGCGGCCCGGGGCGCCGGACTCAACGTATTGAGGTAGGTAGCCGACCTCGGCGAGCTGTTCGGCGACCCACTGCGCGCACTCGGCCTCGCCCCGCGTCGTCTCCGGTTCGCCGGTGTTGGTGGTGTCGAACCGGATCAACCTGCTGACGACCTCGACCACGTCGTCATGCGGATTGGCCGGGAACTCGGTCTGGGCGGTCACAACCCCCTTTCCTACCATTGCCGACGCCGCGCGGCTCGGTGCGAAGCGGCCCGGCTGGATTGGGTCCACGTGAGACAATCCGATAGCCTTAGCTGCCAACCCATGCGGTTGGTCTTGTCCGAGTGGCGGAATGGCAGACGCGCTAGCTTGAGGTGCTAGTGCCCTACTAATGGGCGTGGGGGTTCAAGTCCCCCCTCGGACACGCGCGGTGCAGGCCCGCTTCCCGCCTCGAGAGACGGCCTGCCGAAGTCATGCGCCAGGGGTCGAGAAGTGGCTCCTCCCGCTGCACGTCCGATGCGCGGCCACCGCGGCCGCGACGCGAGCGAACCCCTGTCCCAATCCCGTACGCGTAGAGTCGGCTTAGCGTCAGCCGAAATCCGGTTTCCCCGTTGACAGGTCAATTGCATGCATGATGGTGCCCACCTAGGCGTCGAGATCGACCTTGACGCTTTGTGGGCGGCGGTACCGTGCCCCACGCTGGTCATCGATCACGAGGGAATCGTGCGGGCGCTGAGCGGGTCGGCCGAATCGCTCTTGCCGGGAGCGGTGCCGGGCAGCCGGATCGACGAGTCGGTCGATTGGCTCTGGCGGGCACACGACCGTCTCATCCAGGCTGCCCCCGCTGCGGTCGATCGGGACACGTCCGTCGTCTCGGGAAGCGTCGTCCCGGGCAACGTCGTCTCGGGAAACGTCGTCTCGGGAAGCGTAGGCGGCCGCAAGTTCGACGCGCACGCCGCGGTCCTGCCCAGCGGCGAGGTGGCGTGGTCACTGGTCGAGGACACCGCCCAGCTGTTGCGTCAGGCCCAGGAGGCGCTGGCGCGGGAGCAGGAGCGCACGGCGATCCTGCTCGAGGCTTCTTCGGTGTTGACGGCGTCGCTGAACGTGGACCGCTGCCGGGAGGCGACCGTGCAGATGGCCGCCCGGCACCTGTCCGACGCGGCGGTGCTGGTGGCCCCGGCGGGCCGCGGCCGGCGGCTGCCGGTCTTCTACAGCGGAGCGGCCGGGGTGGTCGAGCAGTGCAGTGTCGACGCCGACCCCGCGGTGGTGGCGGGCCTGAGTGAGGCGCTGCACGGGTTCCCGCCGGTCTCCTCGGGCTGGATCGACCCGGCGACAATACCCGAATGGCTTGTCCCCCAACATTTCCCGGACCCAGTCGGCTCGGTGATGATTTTGACGCTGCCCGGCCACGGCGTTTCCGCCGGGGCGTTGGTGTTGCTGCGGTGCATCGATCGGCCGGTGTACAGCGCGGACGACGAGATGTTCGCGGGAATGTTCGCCGCCCGGGCCGGGGCGGCGTTGTCCGCCGCGCGGCTCTACGCCGAGCAGGCCGCGATCACCCGCACGCTGATGCGTGACCTGCTGCCCCCGCCGCTGCACGGATTGCACGGCATCGAATTCGCCGGCGGTTACCGCGCTTCGAAGGATTACGAGGTCGTCGGCGGCGATTTCTACGACTTCCACCCCGGGGCGCGTCCGGAGGACGAGACGCTGGTGGTCCTGGGCGACGTGTGCGGCAAGGGCTTGGAGGCCGCCGTGATGACCGGCAAGATCCGGAACACGCTGCAGGCGCTGACGCCGCTGGCCCAGGACCACGAGGAGGTGCTCACGCTGCTGAACCGCGCCATGTTGAGCGCGGATCACACCCGGTTCGCCACGTTGGTCCTGGCCTCGGTCGCCTACCGCGACGGCCAGGTGGTGCTGCGGTTGACCTGCGCCGGGCATCCGCCGCCCTTGATCGTGCGCGACAACGGGCAGGTGGAAGAGGCCGACACCAAGGGCACGCTGGTCGGCGCCCTGGAGCGCATCACCGTGCAATCGTTCGAAACGTCCCTCGCGCCCGGCGAGACGTGCCTGCTTTACACCGACGGAATCACCGAGGCGCGTGGCGGACCGCTCGGCGACGACTTCTTCGGCGAGCAACGGCTGGCGGCCTCGCTCACGGGGTGTGCCGGGATGCCGGCCGAAGCGGTCGTCGAACGCGTCCTGATGCTGGCCACGCAATGGGTGGGGCAGCGGGTGCACGACGACATCGCGGTCGTGGCCATCACCGCCCCGCAGCGCACCCACCTCAGCGCCGTCGACGGCCACACCCGGGGCAGGTACGTGGCATGAGGCCTTACGATGCCGATTCGGCCGCCGCCCGCGCGACCGGCGCCACCGACGAACTCCTTGTCCGCGAACGACTTTGGGGGGCGCTCACCGACCGCGACGAATACGCCGCGGCGGCCACCGTGTTCGCCGCGATGGATGCCGGCATGACGGCGGAGGACGTGCTGCTCGAGGTGATCGCCCCCGTCCAGCACAAGGTGGGCACCGAATGGGCCGCCAACCGCATCAGCGTCGCCCAGGAACACGCGGCCACGGCCATCAACGATCGCGTCATCGCCGCGTTGGCGCATCACCCCGCCGGCAAAGCCGCGACCCACGGCGGCCGAGTCGCTGTGGCGTGCGTGGACGGCGAGTGGCACGCTTTGCCCGCGCGGCTGCTGGCGGAGGTCCTGCGGTTGCGCGGCTGGCAGATCGACTTCCTCGGGGCGCAGGTCCCGACCCCGCACTTGATCGCGCACCTGCACCAGCACGGCCCGGACGTCGTGGCGCTCTCCTGCTCCATCCCCACCCGGCTGCCCACCGCACACGCGGCGATCGTCGCGTGCCAGTCCGCCGGGTTTCCGGTCCTGGCCGGTGGCGCCGCCTTCGGCCGCGACGGCCGCTTCGCCCGTCGGCTGGGCGCCGACGCCTGGGCGCCCGATGCGCGGACCGCCGATGAACGCCTGAACCGGGGATTCCCCGCCGTCAGGCGGATTCCCAACCGCCAGCCTGTCGATGACCTGCCGCATCTGGTAGACCAGGAATACACCTTGGTGAGCCGGAGCGCGGCGCAGCTGGTCAAGTCCACCGTCGCCGACTTGGAGGACCGCTTTCCCGCCATGCGCGCCTACTCCACGCAACAGCACCAGCACACCGTCGAGGACGTCGGCCACATCGTCGACTTCCTCACCGTGAGCCTGTACGCCGACGACGACGCGTTGTTCGCCGACTTCATCACCTGGACCGCCGACATCCTCGCCGCGCGCGGCGTTCCGGCGGCGTCGCTGCACCCGGCGTTGGATTTGCTGACGGCGCAACTCAAGGAGTTCCCCCGCAGCCAGCGCCTCCTGGCGGCAGCAAACCATGCCCTCACCACCGTCGGCCCGGGAGCGTCGGTATGAACCTCTCCCTGGACGTCACCGTGACCGGACGATCGGCCTGCGTGCGGGTGTCCGGCGACCTGGTCTACGAAACGGTGGATGCCATGGTCGACGCCGCGGACCGGCTGCTCAGCGCAGTGCCGTCCCCGGCACACCTGCACCTCGACCTCTCCGGACTGGCCTTCTGCGATTCCGCCGGCCTATCCGGCCTGCTCCTCGTCCATCGCCGGAGCTGTCAGGCGGGCGTGCAGCTGCATTTGGATCAGCGGCCGCGGTTCCTCGATCGCATCCTGGACCTCACGGGAACGTTCGAGCACCTCGTCACCGCACCGCGCGGCGATGCCGGATCACGGAACGCCCCGGGAGAGAGCCGGGTTCGCTGACCGGCGCGGGGCCGCTGCCGAACCCGTAGGCTCGGTGGTGACCGATGACACCCAACGGATTCCTTCGCCGCACTGCGACGCGCACGTTCCGCGACCGTCGCGAGGCGGGTCGCGCCGTGGCCGAACAGTTGACGTCCTACCGCAACAGGGACGACGTGCTGGTTCTCGGCCTGGCCCGCGGCGGCGTGCCCGTCGCCTGGGAGGTCGCCGCGGCGTTGCACGCGCCCCTGGACGTGTTCCTGGTCCGCAAGCTCGGGGTGCCGCACTGGTCGGAGCTGGCGATGGGCGCGCTGGCCAGCGGCGGCGGTGTCGTGATGAACGACGACGTGGTGTCCAGCCTGCGCATCACCGACGAGCAGGTGCGCGAGGTGATCGACAACGAGGCGGCCGAACTGGCCCGCCGCGAGAGCGCGTACCGCGGCGGCCGCCCAGCGGCGAATCCGGCCGGCAAGGCGGTGATCCTGGTCGACGACGGGATCGCCACCGGCGCCAGCATGCTGGCCGCCGTCCGGGCGGTGCGAGCCACGGGCCCGAAGTCGATCGTCGTCGCGGTCCCGGTCGGGTCCGCGACGACCTGCCGTGAGCTCGGGCTCGAGGCCGACGAGGTGGTTTGCGTGTCGATGCCGGCCGGGTTCGAAGCCGTGGGCCAGGTATACGCCGACTTTCATCAGGTTGGCGACGACGAGGTGCGTCAGACGCTCGCCACGCCCACCGGCTGAGTGCTACTTGGCGGCGTCGTCGCCGCGGCCCTCCACGGGCACCGCCGACTGTTCGGTGGCCTGTTCGGTGGCCGCTGAATCAGCGTCCCCCGACGGTCCGTAGCCGCCCTCGTCCGGGGCCTCCTCGGGGTAGTCGACGGCCTCGTCGCTCGCGTCGGCCTGGGCCTCGCCCTCGTCCTGGTGCTGGTCTGCGCCGCCCGCGTCGCGCCGCTGCCGCTCCTGCAACGCGTCGACGATCAGCAGCACGACGCCGAGGACGCTGGCGCCGATGCACACCCAGGCGACCAACTCGTTGCTCGTGACCACCGCGAACACCAACGCGACGAGCCCGACCAGGGCCAGTACCAGCGCAATGATCAGCATGGGTCATCCTCCAAGCGGCGAGCGGGACAGCCAGTTCGTGTGCAGGTCTCAGTGTGCCAACCGCGCGGCTTGGCGAGTGTCCGGCACGCCTGTGAGGTTAGTTGTTACCCCGATTGAATTGGTCGAACCCGCCGGCATCGGCGCTGGAGTCGACGGGTGCCGCGGATCCGCGCTGGCCGAGCTCCTCCAGCTGCGATTCCAGGTAGGTCTTGAGCCGGGTCCGGTACTCGCGTTCAAAGGTGCGCAGCTGCTCGAGGCGGCCTTCCAGGACGGTGCGCTGCTGGTTGATCGTTCCCATGATCTCGGAGTGCTTGCGTTCGGCGTCGGCCTGCAGGGCGTCGGCCTTCTCCTGGGCCTGGCGCAGCTGTGTCTCGGAGCGGGTTTGGGCGTCCGAGAGCATCGCGTCGGCCCGCTGCCGGGCCTCGGTGACCGTGGTCTCGGCGGTCTGGCGGGCCTCGGTGAGGATCTGGTCGGCGTTGGCGCGCGCGTCGGCCAGCATCTTCTCCGACTCCGCCTTGGCGGTGCTGGTCAGCCGGTCGGCGGTGTCCTGGGCCAAGCTCAGCACCCGAGCGGCCTTCATGGCCTGTTCCTCGTTGCTCGACGCGGCGGCGGGCGCGGCTACGGGCGCCGGCTTGGGCGCCGGCTCCGGCTCGGGGACGGGAATCGCCTGAGTGGGCGCGGCCGCGGCGGCCGGAGTGGCTCCGGCGCCACCGCCGGCGGCCAGCTCCTGGTCCAGCTCCTCGATCCGCTGACGCAGATCGCTGTTCTCTTCGATGAGCCGCGTCAGCTCGGCCTCAACCAGATCGAGGAAGGCGTCGACCTCGTCTTCGTTGTAGCCCCGCTTGCCGATCGGTGGCTTACTGAACGCCACATTGTGGACGTCGGCTGGTGTAAGCGGCATTGTTTCGTCCCCTCAAGTTCCTGTCTAACGTTCTGGAAAGTGTAGAACGCAGTGGTAGCCGTCGTGCAACTGCCGTCCATCCTGTCACACCAGGCGCGACCGTTGCTGTTTAGGCCAATAAATAAGAACCAATTTCAAACCCTGAGGGCAATAAAATCCGAAACCTTAGAATTTTTAAATCGCAGCCATCAAACCGAAGCTAAAACGTGGCCGAACCGTCTCCGGGCCGGAAGCCGGGACGACGGCAGGCTCAGGTTTGCGCGGCGCCGAAGGCCAGCTGCATGCCGATGAACGCGACGAGCAGCAGCACCATGATGGACAGGTCGAACCGGACCGCCCCGATGGTGAGCTGCGGGATCAGCCGGCGCAGCAGCTTCACCGGGGGATCGGTGATCGACATGATGATCTCGAGGATCACGACCGTGATGCCGGTGGGATGCCAGTCACGGCTGAACGAGCGGATGAACTCGACGACGACCCGGGCGATGAGCAGCAGCCAGAAGATGAACAGCGCAAACCCAAGGATCTGAAAGAACAGCACCAACTGAAGAGCCCCGACCTTACCGATGAGATGTCAAGCGCCGCGGGCGTGCGCGGCGAATGCCAGCGTACCGACTCCGGGCGGTGGGCCACATCTCAACCGGCATCTCAACCGGCCCAGCCGCCGAACGCGGCGACCGGCGGGCGCCGGCCGAGCCGGGGTTATTGGTAAGCGTAGAAGCCGGTTTCGGCGATCCGCCGACGCTCCTCCGGGGACACATCGACGTCGGCGGGCGACAGCAGGAACACCTTGGTCGCCACCTTGTCGAAGGAGCCGCGCAAGGCGAAGGCGAGGCCGGCGGCGAAGTCGACCAGGCGCTTCGCGTCGGCGTTGTCCATCGACACCAGGTCCATGATGACCGGGGTACCGTCGCGGAACCGCTCGCCGATCGTGCGGGCCTCGCTGTAGTCCTTCGGCCGCAGCGTGGTGATCTTCGAGAGGGGGTGGCCCTCCTCGAACATCATCGCCATCCGGCGCGGGTCCATCGCCAGCGCGCCGCGGGTGGAGTTGCGCAGCCAGGACCCGAAGCGGGGCCTGCCCATCTCCGGCCGCTCGAACTCGCGGGGGTGGACGGCGCCGTAGCGCGACTCCTCCCCGTACCCGCCGCGGTAGCCGCCCGGCGGCGGGTAGTCGGCGGGCTCGCGCGGGTCGTCGTAGTCGCGGCCCTCGTACCGGCCTTCCAAGCGACCCTCCATGCGTCCATAGCCGTCGTCGAAGCGTGGGCGCGGGAAACCGCGGGACGGTGCGTGGTCGTCGTAATACTCGTCGTCGTAGTCGTCCATCGGGGCCATACCGAAATAGGCCTTGACTTTGTGCAGTGTGCTCATTGCGTTGACCCCTTCTAGCCCCTGATGCTTGGTGTCAGTGATGAAGATGTGACTACAGTGACTTAATACGGTGACGGTAGCGGCCGCGGGCCCAATAGCGCGGTACCGACACGCACACATGTGGAACCGTGTTTGACGGCGACTTCGAAATCGTCGGACATGCCGGCGGACAGGCCGACCGCGTTCGGATGCGACTCGAGGATGCGCAGGTGCTCGGTTCGCAGGCGGGCGAAGGCCGCGTCGGGGTCCGAGCCCAGCGGCGGGATCGCCATCAGCCCGGCCAGTTCCAGGTGCTTGGCCTCCTCGACCTGGTCGCACAGCTGGTCGACCGCACCCGGAACCGAGATGTCGACGCCGCCGCGTGATTCGTCGCCGTCGAGGCTGAGCTGGACGTAGATCCGCATCGGGTCGGCGCGGCGGCCCTCCGCCATGGCCGCCGACACGCCCCGTTCGAGGGCACCGACCAGCTGCGAACCGTCTACCGAGTGGGCGGTGTGCGCCCAGCGGGCGACCGAGCGGGCCTTGTTCCGCTGAATGTGGCCCACCATGTGCCAGCGCAGGGCCGGTGCATCCGCCCGCGAAGAGGCCGCCAAAAGTTTGGTGACTTCGCTCACTTTTGCCGACGCTTCCTGATCCCGCGATTCGCCGACGGCCCGACAACCCAATCGCGACAAAGTCACGACATCGGTTGCTGGAAAGAATTTGGTAATCGGCAGGAGTTCGATTTCACCGACATTGCGACCCACCGCTTCGGCGGCCGCCGCAAGGCGCGAGCGCACGGCGGCTAATGCGTGCATCAATTGCGTTTCCCGGTCGCCGTGACCCGCCGGGGCCGGCGTCCTGTCCGCCATCGCGGTCACTCCATCCACACCAACGAGGCCAGCCGCCCCGTCGGTGCGTCCCGGCGATGGCTGAACAGGGCCGGGTCGTCGACCGTGCACCGCGGATCGACGTCGATGGCCGTGACGCCCAAACCCTTTAACTGCCAAGCGATTCCGGCGCGAAGGTCGAGTCCGGGGGTGCCGGTCGCGGTGGTGGTGCGGCTGCCGGGCAGCGTGGCCTCCACCTCGTCCGCCATGGCCGCGGGCACCTCGTAGTTGCGCCCGCTGACCGCCGGCCCCAGCAGGGCCGAGATGTCCTCGGCGTGCGACCCGAGTGTCAGCATCGCCTCCACGGTGCGGGCCACCACCCCGAGCTGGGCGCCGACGCGACCGGCGTGCACCGCCGCGGCCACACCGGCGCGGGCGTCGGCCAGCAGCACCGGCACGCAGTCGGCGGTCACCACCGCCAGCGCCAGTCGCGGGGTGGTGGTCACCAACGCGTCGGTTTTGTCGACCGCGCCGCCGCGGGGCCCGTCGACCACCTCGACCCGGTCACCGTGGACCTGGTTCATCCACACCACGCGGTCGGGCCCGAGTCCGATCGCGGTGGCGAGCCGGTTGCGGTTGGCGGCCACCGCCGCCGGGTCGTCACCGACGTGGTCGCCCAGGTTGAAGGAGTCGAACGGTGGACCCGAGACACCGCCGGCGCGGGTGGTGGTCACCCGACGGATGCGCACGCTCACTTCTTCAGTATCCGGAGCCCCCCGGCTGCCAGTGGGCAGCGCCATCCGGCTCCTACCTTTCGTGGCCGGTTTGTCGCGCACTGGCAAGCAACTCGAGACCCTCAGCGGCGCATGAACGGCGGCACGTCGACGTCGTCGTCGTCGCCACCGATATTCAGCGTGGCGCCGTTGGTGTGGACCGGCACACTGACCGCGTCGACGGGTTCGAACAGCGTCGACGTGAGCTTGCCGGCCTTCGCGGATTCGATGCGATGCGCCCCACCCTTTTCGGCGGCACTGTCCCCGGTGACCGGTCTGCGGCCGGGGCCGGCCGCGCTGAAGCCCGCGGCGATGACGGTGACGCGCACCTCGTCGCCCAGCGAGTCGTCGATGACGGTGCCGAAGATGATGTTGGCGTCCTGGTGGGCGGCGTCCTGTACCAGCGAGGCCGCCTCGTTGATCTCGAACAGGCCCAGGTCGCTGCCGCCGGCGATCGACATCAGCACGCCCTGGGCGCCCTCCATCGACTGCTCCAGGAGCGGTGAGTTGATGGCGATCTCGGCGGCCTTGAGCGACCGGCCCTCGCCGCGGGCCGACCCGATGCCCATCAGGGCCGTGCCGGCACCGGACATGATGCCCTTGACGTCGGCGAAGTCGACGTTGATCAGGCCGGGCGTGGTGATCAGGTCGGTGATGCCCTGCACACCGTTGAGCAGCACCTCGTCGGCGCTGCGGAATGCGTCCATCAGCGACACCGCGGCGTCGCCCATCTGCAGCAGCCGGTCGTTGGGGATGACGATCAAGGTGTCGCAGCTCTCCCGCAACGTGTTGATGCCGCCTTCGGCCTGCGAGCCGCGGCGCTTGCCCTCGAAGGAGAACGGCCGGGTGACCACGCCGACGGTCAACGCGCCCAGCTTGCGGGCGATGCTGGCGACCACCGGCGCGCCGCCGGTACCCGTCCCGCCGCCCTCGCCGGCGGTGACGAACACCATGTCCGCACCGCGCAGCAGCTCCTCGATCTCGTCCTTGGCGTCCTCGGCGGCCTTGCGGCCGACCTCCGGGTCGGCGCCGGCGCCCAGCCCGCGGGTGGAGTCGCGGCCGACGTCGAGTTTGACGTCGGCATCGCTCATCAACAGCGCCTGCGCGTCGGTGTTGATCGCGATGAACTCCACGCCCTTGAGGCCCTGCTCGATCATTCGGTTGACGGCGTTGACACCGCCGCCACCGATGCCGACGACCTTGATCACGGCCAGGTAGTTATGCGGGGGGGTCATCATTCGGTTTCCTCCCTGATGGGCTCAAGTTCCTCGCGACGGGATTCCTCCCGCGTGTGCGGCCCGCCCTGGCAAACCCTCAACCTCAACCATAGAGTTAGAGTTATGTCAAGTAGTTCCGCGCAACCAGAACGGTATGGGCATGGCGCGCCCTAACCCCGCAGGCGCGCCGACGCGCGGCTCGCAAATTTTTTCTGTTGCCGCCGTCACACTGTCGGACGGGCGTTCCTACTTCACCGTGGGCAGGTCGGGGCTGGACACGTCGTAGGTCCGCCCCGGCTGCGTCAGCAGCGCGGCCAGCTTCTCCGCCTTCTCGTCGGTGCGATCGGTCGTCCCCCAGATCACCACGCGACCGTCGCCCAACGTGAGCGTGATCGAGGCCACCGAGGGTGCCGCGATCCGGCCCACCTGGCCCGCGACCTCGGGCCGCAGCGCGGTCAGCACCTGCAGCGCCGCCTTGGTCGCCGGGTCGTTGGGACCGGGATTGGCGACGTCGAGGTACGGCAGCGCCGGCGGCGGCGGCCCGGTCGCGAAATCGACGCCGTCGCGGTCGAAGAGGTGCGGGCCGTCCGGAAAGTCCTTCACCGCCACCGGAATTCGCTCGACGATCGTGATCCGCAGCGCCGAGGGGTACTGACGCTGCACTCGCGCGCTGGCCACCCGACGGATCGCCGCCACCCGGTCGGCGACCTGGTTGGTGTTGATCTGCAACAGTGGCGTCCCGGGCCGTACCTGCGCCGCGTCCAGCACTTCCTCCCGGGTCACCTCACCGGTGCCGACCACGACGATGTTGCGGGCCGACATCGCCGGGGTGAAATAGAGGATCAGCGCGAGCCCGACGCCCAGGACGACCAGCAGCACCGTCACCAGCAGCATCTTCAGGCCGCGAACCACGCCGCGGGCGACGGGTTTGGGCTCGTCGACCGGGCGTCCGCTGGCCCGGCGTTTGGCCTCGCGGCGCGCTTCCTCGATGGCGGTGGCGCGCGCTTGCGCGGCGCGGCGTTCCGCTCGTTCGCGGCGGGCCCGCCGGCGCGGCCCCTCGAATTCGTCCGGTTCCGCCGACGTTTCGGCCTCGGGTCCTCCGACGAACAGCGGCTCGGTCAGGTCTTCTCCGGCCGCGTCGGCGCCGGCCGGTTCGCCGACCACCGGCGTCGCGTCGTTCGGCTGGGTCATTGGAGGACTCCCGGGCGCCCGGGCGCGCTGCGGTTGTCCCGGATGCGCAGCGCGGTCACGATCTCCGGCCCCAGCAGGGTCACGTCGCCCGCGCCCATCGTGACGATGACGTCACCGGGGCCGGCGACCGCGGCCACCTGCTCGGCGACCGCGGAGAAGTCGGGCAGGTAGCGCACCGGCACGGTGACGTGCTCGGCGACGCTGGCGCCGCTGACGCCGGCCAGCGGTTGCTCGCGCGCGCCGTAGACGTCGAGGACGAAGACCTCGTCGGCGGCGTCGAGCGCGCGACCGAACTCCACGGCGAATTCCTTTGTGCGCGAATATAAATGGGGCTGGAACACGACCAGGCTGCGACCGCCGCCGCTCTGTTCGAGCACGGTGCGGACGGCGGCCAGCGTGGCGCTGATCTCGGTGGGATGGTGGGCGTAGTCGTCGAAGACACGCACGGACCCGGCGTTGCCGACCAGTTCGAACCGCCGGCGCACCCCCTCGAAGCCGGCCAGGCCGTCGAGCACCCCGTCGACCGGGGCGCCGATCTCGAGCGCGGCCAGCAGCGCGCCCAGCGCATTGAGCGCCATGTGCCGGCCGGGCACCGACAGCCGCATCACGCGGGGATGCTGTTCGCCCGCCAGCTGGATGTGCGCGACCGCTTCGGTGCCCTGCTGCTCCCAGGACAACAGGGTGGCCGCGAGCTCGGGCTGCGGCGGGGATCCGTAGCGCAGCACCCGGATTCCCAGCTCGGCGGTGCGCTCCGCCAGCGCGGCCGCGCCCGGGTCATCGACACACACCACCAGCGCTCCCCCGGGGGCCAGTCGCTCGACGAAGGCGTCGAACACCCCGACGTAGGCGTCGGCAGTGCCGTAGAAGTCCAGGTGATCGGTTTCGATGTTGGTGACCACCGCGACGTTGGGCGTGTATTCCAGCAGCGAGCCGTCGCTTTCGTCGGCCTCGGCGACGAAGCAGTTGCCGCTGCCGTGATGGGCGTTGGTTCCGGCCTCCCCCATCTCGCCGCCGACCGCGAAGGACGGGTCGCGCCCGCAGTGCTGCAGCGCGACGATCAACATCGACGTCGTCGTCGTCTTGCCGTGTGTGCCGGTGACCATCAGCGTGGTGCGCCCGGCCATCAGACTGGCCAGCACCGCCGGCCGCAGGATCACCGGGACGCCGCGCCGCCGGGCTTCGACGAGCTCGGGGTTGGTCTTCGGGATGGCCGCGTGGGTGGTGATGACCGCGGTCGGGCCGCCGGGCAGCAGGTCGAGCGACGACGCGTCGTGGCCGATGCGGATCGACGCGCCCCGGGCCCGCAGCGCGTGGATGCCGCGCGACTCCTTGGCGTCGGACCCGGACACCAGCGCGCCGCGGTCCAGCAGGATGCGGGCGATGCCGGACATGCCGGCTCCCCCGATGCCCACCATGTGCACCCTGTGCAGCTCGGGGGGCAACTCGGGCCGCGGCGGCTGCCCGGCGTTCACCGTCGCCCTCCCGCCGCTGCCTTCCTGGCGATGTCGAGCGCCGCCTGGGCCACCTGGCGCGCTGCGTCGGGATGCCCCACCCGCGCGGCGGCCGTCGTCATCGCGGCCAACCGCAGCGGGTCGTTGAGCAGCCCGGCCACCTCGCGGGCCACCAGCTCCGGCGTCAGGGCCGCGTCGGCGACCACCATGCCGCCGCCGGCGTTGACCACCGGCAGCGCGTTGAGCCGCTGCTCGCCGTTGCCGATCGGCAGCGGCACGTAGATGGCGGGCAAGCCGACCGCCGAGACCTCGGCGACGGTCATGGCGCCCGACCGGCAGATCGCCAGGTCGGCCGCGGCGTAGGCCAGATCCATCCGGTCGAGGTAGGGCACCGCCACGTAGGGCGGATCACCCGGCCGGCGCTCCGGCAGTTCCAGGGTGTTTTTCGGTCCGTGTGCGTGCAGCACCGACACGCCCGCGGCCGCCAGGTCGGCCGCGGCGCCGGACACGGCCCGGTTCAGCGACACGGCGCCCTGCGAGCCGCCGAACACCAGCAACACCCGCGCGTCGTCGGCGAACCCGAAGTGCCTGCGCGCCTCGGCGAGCAGCGCCGCGCGGTCCAGCGAGGTGATGGCCTCCCGCACCGGGATCCCGACCACCTCGGCGCGCGGCAGCCCGCAATCGGGCACCGCCGACAGCACCCGGTCGGCGCGGCGAGCGCCGATTCGGTTGGCCAGCCCGGCGCTGGCGTTTGCTTCGTGGATCAGCACCGGGACGCGCCGCCTGCGGCTGAGCCCGCGCGGTATACCGCGGGCGGCCAGGTACGCCGGCAGCGCCACGTATCCGCCGAATCCGATGACGACGTCGGCGTCCACTGCGTCGAGCACCGCGCGGGTCTCGCGGACCGCGCGCCAGACCCGCGGGGGCAGCCGCGCCAGGTCGCCGCTGGGCTTACGCGGCAGCGGCACGGGCGTGATCAGCTCGAGGTGGTAGCCGCGCTGCGGCACCAGCCGGGTCTCCAGCCCCCGGTGGGTGCCCAGCGCGGTGATGCGCACCTGCGGGTCGAGCGCGCTGAGCGCGTCGGCCACGGCCATCGCGGGCTCGACGTGGCCGGCGGTGCCCCCGCCGGCCAGCACCACCGACAGGGGCTTAAAAGCCGACAACGCGGCACCGGCGGGCTGGGGACTTGTCCCCCGCCCGCCGGTCGGCTTGCTGACCGTGTCGTTCACCCGTAACGCTGACCTTCCAGTGCGCGAGCGCGTCGTGCCTGACGCTGGCCGGCTCCCCGACTGGCGGAGCGTTGGCCAGATCCATGATGCACCGCCCTGCGGGCCGGGCGGGCGCCTGTGCGGGAGAACGCCGGCCGCAGCGGTTCCTCAGCCTTGTGCGGGGCCTTGCGGTAGGCCTTCTGGGAGGCCTTCTGCGAGGGATTCTGCGAGGGCTTCCGGGCCGGCGCCTGGGCGGCCTTGCGCGTGCCGGTGCGGGACGGGGCGCCGTTGGCCGGCGGCTTGCCGCCGCGTTTGCGGTCGCGGAACGACTCGAGCCGGGTCGGCACGTACGGCTGGGGCAGTGGCAATCGCAGGAACCGGTTCACCTTGTCGTCGCGGCCGGCGCGCAGGGCGGCCACCGCCTCGGGTTCGTGCCGGGCCGCGTTGGCCATGATACCGATCATGAAAAGCGTTGCCGCCGTGGAGGTGCCACCCGCCGAAATCAGCGGCAGCTGAATCCCGGTGACCGGCAGGATCCCGATCACGTAGCCGATGTTGATGAACGCCTGACCCAGCACCCACATCGTGGTGGTGGCGGTCAGCAGCCGCAGGAACGGGTCGGCCGACCGGCGCGCGATGCGCATCCCGGTGTAGGCGAACAGCCCGAACAGGACCAGCAGCCCGAAGGCGCCGACGAAGCCCAGCTCCTCGCCGATGATCGCGAAGATGAAGTCGTTGTGGGCGTTGGGCAGGTAGTTCCACTTGGCGACGCCCTGCCCCAGGCCGTCGCCGAAGATGCCGCCGTGCGCCAGGGCGAACTTCGCCTGACGCGCTTGGTAACCGGTGTCCATGGGGTCGTTCTCGGGGTTCATCCACGACTTCACCCGGTCGGAGCGGTAGCCCGCCGACATGGCCAGCACGGCGCCGGCCATGAAGACCGCCAGCAGCGAGGTGGCGAAGACGCGCAGCGGCAGCCCGGCGTACCACAACAGCGCCAGCAGGATGATGCCCAGCGACACCGTCTGCCCCAGGTCGGGCTGCGCCACGATCAGCGCCAGCGCGATGACCGCGGCCGGCACCAGCGGGATCAGCATCTCGCGCAGCGAGGCCCGCTCCAGCCGGCGGGCCGCCAGCAGGTGCGCGCCCCAGATGGCGAAGGCGATCTTGGCCAGCTCGGACGGCTGCATCGAGAAGCCGGCGATGACGAACCACTTCCGGGAGCCGTTGGCCAGGTTGCCGATGCCGGGCACCAGCACGAGCACCAGCAGGATGACGGTGACGACGTAACCGGTGAACGCGACGCGGCGGATGAACCGCACCGACATCCGCAGCGACGCGTAGCAGGCGATCAGGCCGATCACCGTCCACAAAACCTGCTTGCCGAAGATCACCCAGGCCGACCCGTCGGCGTCGTAGGACCGCACTCCCGACGCCGAGAGCACCATGATCAAACCGAGCGTCGTCAGCAGCCCGGCCACCGCGATGATCAGGTGAAACGAGGTCATGGGCCGGCTCAGCCAGGCGCCGAATCGGTTCCGCCCCTCGCCGGCGAGCCGGGCTTTAGCCGCCGGCTTGGCCTCCGAGCTGCCGGCGGAGCTCACCGGGGCGGTCGCGGCGTCGGCCTCCCCCGGCTCGTCCGCTGTGGCGTCGGAGGTCTCCGCGGCGGCGGTGTCTGAAGTGTCTTTGCCCCGGCGTCTCAGCCGGGTCAGAGGGTTACCCACGCCCGCCTACCGGGTGGCCGCGCGGACGGCGGCAGCGAAGGCGTCGCCGCGGGCGGCGTACCCGGTGAACTGGTCGAACGACGCACCGGCCGGAGCCAGCAACACCGTGTCGCCGGGCCGTGCCAGGTCGCGGGCCGCGGCCACCGCCGCCTCCATGACCGAAGCGCCGGCATCCGGGCCCGAATGTTTCACTTCTGTCACATTTGCACCACTAGCCACAGCCGTCGCATTCATATCAGCATCCTCGCCTGTCACAACCTGGACGACGGGGACATCCGGCGCGTGTCGCGATAACGCCTCTGCAACCTCTTGGCGATCTCGGCCGATGAGCACCGCGCCGACCAGCCGGGGCGCGATCCTGGCGACCTCGGCGTCCACCGATGCGCCCTTGAGCAGACCGCCGGCCACCCACACCACGCGCGGGTAGGCCAGCACGGACGCCTCGGCGGCGTGCGGGTTGGTGGCCTTGGAGTCGTCGACGTAGGTGATGCCGTCGGCGACCGCGACGACCTCCGCCCGGTGACGGCCCACCCGGAAGGAGGCGATCGCCTCCGCGATCGGCTCGGCGGGCACGCCGACGCTGCGGGCCAGCGCCGCCGCGGCCAGGGCGTCCAGGATGCCGACGGGCCCCGGCACCGGGATCGACTCGACCGGCAGCAGCCGGAGGTCGTCGGCGAAGGCGCGGTCGATCAAGTGGCCGTCCCGCACGCCCAGTTCGCCCGCCGCCGGTGCGCCGAGCCGGAATCCGACGCGCAGCGGCGCCGCGGCGGTCTCGAGCAGCGCGGCCGCCCGGGCGTCGTCCAGCCCCACCACCGCCACCCGGCCGTCGAGCACCCGCGCCTTGGCGGCGGTGTACTCGGCCATGGTGGAGTGCCAATCCAGGTGGTCCTCGGCGATGTTGAGGACGACGCCCGCGTAGGGGCGCACCGACGGGGCCCAGTGCAGCTGGAAGCTGGACAGCTCGACGGCCAGCAGCTCGGCGGGTTGCTCGAGCACGTCCAGGACCGGATCACCGATGTTGCCGCACAACACGCTGCGCCGGCCCGCGGCGGTCAGCATGGCGTGCAGCATCGACGTCGTGGTCGTCTTGCCGTTCGTGCCGGTCACCACCAGCCAGCGGCGCGGTGGCCCGTAGTGGCCCGCGGCGTCGAGCCGCCAGGCCAGCTCCACGTCGCCCCAGATGGGCACGCCCGCCGTCGCGGCGGCGGCCAGCAGTGGCGTGTCCGGCGAGAACCCGGGACTGGTGACCACCAGGGCGTACTCGGCAAGGCGCTGCGCGGACGTCGACGTCGCCACCGTCGCCACGCCGCTCTCGGCGTAGCGCCGCAGCGTGGCGGGATCGTCGTCGCACAGGGTCGGCGCGGCGCCGAACCGGGCCAGGGCCGCCAGCACCGCCTTGCCGGTCACGCCGCCGCCGGCCACCAGCACCGGCGCGCCCGGCACCAGGGGCTCGAGCCCGGCCACGTCAGGCACCGATCGCGCCCAGCCACTCACCGTAGAAAAGGGCCACGCCCAGACCGCAGGTGATGGCCGTGAGGAGCCAGAAGCGGATGATCACCGTGGTTTCGGCCCAGCCGGCCAACTCGAAATGATGGTGGAAGGGCGCCATCCGGAACACCCGGCGCCCGGTGGTCCGGAAGGCCAGGATCTGCAGCACCACGGAGGTGACCTCGGCGACGAACAGCGACCCCAGCACCACGGCGAGGATCTCGGTGCGGCTGGTGACCGACAGGCCCGCGATGATGCCGCCCAGCGCCAGTGATCCGGTGTCGCCCATGAAAATCTTTGCGGGAGCGGCATTCCACCACAGGAAGCCGATGCAGGCGCCCGCGGTGGCGGCCGCGACGAGCGCCAGGTCCAGCGGGTCGCGCACGTTGTAGCAGCCCAGGCCCGGCGCGGTGACGCAGGCGTTGCGGTACTGCCAGAAGGTGATCAACACGTAGGCGGCGGTGACCATCGCCATGCAGCCGGCCGCCAGCCCGTCCAGCCCGTCGGTGAAGTTGACCGCATTGGACCAGGCGCTGACCACCACCACGCAGAACAACACGAACAACCCGGGAGCCAAAGTGACGGTGGCGATCTCGCGCACATAGGACAGGTCCGAGCTGGCCGGCGTCAACCCGCTGCCGTTGCGGAACTGCAGCACGAGCACCCCGAACAGCACCGCGGCACAGATCTGCCCGACGGTCTTGGCCGTCTTGTTCAGCCCGAGATTGCGCGACCTGCGAACCTTGATCAGGTCGTCGAGGAAGCCGACGCCGCCGAGCACGGTGGCCAAGCCCAGCACCAACAGACCCGACGCGGAAACGCCCTCGCCGTCGAACGCCAGCCCGGCCAGGTGCGTCCCCAGGTATCCCGCCCAGATGCCGGCCAGGATCGCCACCCCGCCCATCGACGGCGTGCCGCGTTTGGCGTGATGGCTGGGCGGACCGTCCTCACGCGTGTGATGGCCGAAGCCCTGCCGGGTGAACAGCCGAATCAGCGCCGGGGTCAACAGGATTGACACGGCGAGCGCGACGGCCACCGCGATGAGGATCTGCCTCACTGGGCCGCTCCCTGGTCGCTCCGTCGTGACGACCCGCTTCGCCCGGCTTCGCCACCCTCGCGATCGTCACAGGCTAGGGCGTCAGCCAGCGCGCCCAGACCGGCGGCGTTGGAGGCCTTGACGAGGACCACGTCGCCGGGCCGGAGTTCGGCCCGCAACAACGCCAGGGCGGCCTCCGCGTCGGGCACGTTGACGGCGCCCCGGTCATCCCCGGCTCCCCACGCGCCCTCCATGACCGCTCCGTGGTGCATGGCGCTCATCGACCTCCCACTTCCCACGACGACAAGTCGAGACACATCTAAGCGCACCGCCAGCCTCCCGATGCGATCGTGCTCGGCCACCGCGTCCTCGCCGAGCTCGGCCATTTCGCCCAGCACCGCCCAACTCCTGCGCTTTTCGGCGCCGGGCTCGCGGCCGTGAGCGATCCAGGCCAGCGCCTGCAGCCCGGCCCGCATCGAGTCGGGGTTGGCGTTGTAGGCGTCATCGATCACCGTTACCCCGTCCGCGCGGGTCGTCACGTGCATCCGGTGCCGCGACACCGGCCCGGCCTGGGCCAGGGCGGCGCCGATCTGCTCGACGGTCGCGCCGCATTGCAGCGCGACGGCGCTCGCGCACAGCGCGTTGGTGACCTGATGGTCGCCGTAGACGCCCAGCTGAACCTCGACCGCGCTGTTCATCGCGTGCAGGGTAAAGCGCGGCCTGGCCAGTTCGTCCAGCGACACTCCGTCCGCCCAGACGTCGCTGGGCCCGGAGTCGGTGTGGCTGAACCGGCTGACGCGTACCACGCGAGCGTCGGTGACGCGGGCCATCGCCGCGACGGCCGGGTCGTCGGCGTTCAGGATCACCACCCCTGACGGCGGAACAGCTTGGGGCAGTTCGGATTTGGTGCGCGCAATGGCTTCCCGCGACCCGAACTCGCCCAGGTGCGCGGTGCCGACGTTGAGGACCACCCCGATCGCCGGCGGGGCGATATCGGCAAGCGCGGCGATGTTGCCGGGATGGCGCGCCGACATCTCGAGGACGAGGTAGTCGGTGTCCCGCGTCGCGCGCAACACCGTCCAGGGATGCCCCAGCTCGTTGTTGAACGATCCGGGCGGGGCCACCACCTCACCCAGCGGCTCGAGCACGGCCTTGACGAGGTCCTTGGTCGAGGTCTTTCCCGACGAGCCGGTGATCCCGACGATGGTCAACCCGCCGGCCACCAGCTCCGCGGCCGCCGCCTTGGCCAGCTTGGCCAGCGCGGCCAGCACCGCCGCACCCGAACCGTCGGAGTCGTGTTCGAGCACACCGGCCAGGCCACCGTCGCGGCGACGGGATTGCGGGGGCACCACGATGGCCGGCACCCCCACCGGCCGGGCGGCCAGCACGGCCACCGCGCCGGCCGCTACCGCCGACTTCGCGTAGTCATGCCCGTCGGCGTGCGCGCCCGGCAGCGCGAGGAACAGCCCGCCGGGGCCGACGGCGCGCGAGTCGAATTCGACGGTGCCGGTGACGCGCAGCGCGGCGGCGGCCTCCGGCGAGATGTCGGCCAGCGTGCCGCCGACGATGTCGGCGATCTGCGCGACCGTCAGGTCGATCATGACCCGGCCCTCAGGGCGTTCAGCGCGTCGGTCAACTCCACCCGATCGTCGAACGGGCGGGTCTCCGTAGCGCCGCGCTGTCCGGTCTCGTGCCCCTTGCCGGCGATCAGCACCGTGTCCCCGGGTCGCGCCCACCCGGCGACGTGCCGGATGGCCGCACGCCGGTCGCCGATCTCGACGACCTCGGCGGCACCCCCGGCCGCCCCGGCCAGGATCTCGCGGCGGATGGCGGCGGGGTCCTCGCTGCGCGGGTTGTCGTCGGTGACGACCACCAGGTCGGCGAGCTCGGCGGCGATCTCACCCATCGGCCTCCGCTTGCCCGGGTCGCGGTCACCGCCCGCGCCGAAGACCACCGCCAACCGCCCACCGGGGCGCCGCAGGGTGGCCAGTACGGCGCGGAGCGCTTCGGGCTTGTGGGCGTAGTCGACCAGCGCGAGGAAATCCTGGCCACAGTCGATCTCTTCCAGGCGGCCGGGCACCCGGGTCGCCAGCAGCCCCGGGGCCGCCTGTTCCGGCGATACCCCCACCGCGTCCAAAATAGCCAGTGCGACAAGGCAATTGGCGACATTGTAATGACCCGGCAGCCGAATGCCGACCCGATGGCGCACGCCGGCGGGGTCGATCGCGGTGAACTGCTGTCCCCCGGCGCCCATCGGAAGCACGTCCACGGCGCGCCAGTCCGCGGGCCGGCCGGCGGCGCTGACCGTGATCGCGGCGGCTCCACCCTTCATGGCCCTCACGGCCATGGCGCCCCCGGCGTCGTCGTCGACGCAGACCACGACCCGGCGCGCCCGCAGCGGTGACGCGGGATCGAACAACTTCGCCTTGGCCTCGAAGTAGTCGCCCATCGTGGGGTGAAAGTCGAGGTGATCACGCGACAGGTTGGTGAAAGCGCCCACCGCGAATCCGGTGCCGTCTACCCGGCCCAGCGCCAGCGCGTGGCTGGACACCTCCATGACGACGGTGTCCACCCCGCGCTCGGCCATCGCGGCGAACATCGCCTGCAGCGCGGGAGCCTCCGGGGTGGTCAGCGCGCTGGGAACGTCGGCGCCGTCGATGCGGATGCCGATGGTGCCGATCAGGCCGGCCGTCCGGCCGGCGGCGCGCAGGCCGGATTCGACCAGATACGTCGTCGTGGTCTTGCCGGAGGTGCCGGTGATCCCGACGACCGTCACCCGCTCCGACGGGTTGCCGTACACCGTGGCGGCAAGGGCACCGAGCACGGTGCGGGGCGCCGGGTGCACCAGCGTCGGCACGGTCGGGGCGGACGCGCCCATTTCCGCCACCCCGGCGGCATCGGTGAGCACCGCGACGGCGCCGCGCTCGATCGCCTCGGCCGCGAACCGGGCCCCGTGCGTCGTCGCGCCGGGTAACGCGGCGAACAGGTCGCCGGGCCGGATGTCCTGGGCGCGCAGCGCCACACCGATGACGGCCACGTCGGGCACGGCGGTGCCGCGGTCCGCGAGTACCGCCCCGACCTGGGCCGCGAGCGCGGGCAGGCGCGATCCCGCGCCCGCGCTGGGCCGCAAACCAGTGGGCACCGGCACCACCTGTTCACACCTCCTGCACACGCCGCGTGATCCTCATGATCGGCCATGACACCCTACCGAGAGGCACCCGCCACCGCGGTGCGCTCGTCAATCGAGTGTGCGTTGAGGGCCTTCAGTGTGCGTTGAAGGCGTGATTCGGGCCCGGATGCCGCCCTGAGCGCACACGCAACGCCGTCACCGCACGATCGGCGACCCGCCAGACCGCTAGGTGGCCTGCAGCGTCAGCGGCGGACCGGGATCGGGCGACAGCGGCACGTTCTCGCGCTGCATGAGCCAGCCGGCGATGTTGTGGAACAGCGGGGCGGCCGAGTGGCCCGGCGTACCGTCCGCGTTGCGCTCCGGGTTGTCCATCATGATGCCGATGACGTAGCGCGGGTTGTCGACCGTGGCCATTCCCGCGAAGGTGATCCAGTAGACGTTGTCGAAGTAGCAGCCGCACGCCGGGTTGATCTGCTGAGCGGTGCCCGTCTTGCCGGCCATCTGGTAGCCCGTCACCGCGGCGGCGGGCCCGGTGCCTTGCTGGTAGCCCATCGGGTCGCGTTGCACCACCGCGCGCAGCATGTTCCGCACGGTCTGGGCCGTCTGCGGCGAAACCACTCGCACGCCTTCGGGACGCGGTTCTTCCGTGCGGGTCCCGTCGGGCGAGATGGTGGCCTTGACGATCCGCGGCGGAATGCGCACCCCGTCGTTGGCGATGGTCTGGTACATGCCGGCCATCTGCAGCAGCGTCATCGAAAGGCCCTGGCCGATTGGCAGGTTCGAGAACGTGCTGCCCGACCACTGGTCGATGGGCGGCACCAGCCCGGCGCTCTCACCGGGCAGCCCGACGTTCGTGCGTTGCCCCAGGCCGAATTTGCGGACCATGTCGTAGAACCGCTCCGGGCCGACGCGCTGGGCGAGCATCAAAGTGCCGACGTTGGAGGACTTTCCGAACACACCGGTGGTGGTGTAGGGCATGACGCCGTGGTCCCACGCGTCGTGGATGGACACCCCGCCCATCTGGATGGTCCCGGGCACCTGCAGCACCTCGTCGGGATTGGACAAGCCGTACTCGATCACCGAGGACGCGGTGATGACCTTGTTCACCGAGCCGGGTTCGAACGGCGACGACACCGCCAGGTTGCCCAGTTGTTTGTCGCCCTGACGCCCGATGTCCTGGGACGGGTCGAACGTGTTGTCGTTGGCCATGGCCAGCACTTCGCCGGTCTTCGAATCCAGCACGACGGCCGAAACGTTGTGCGCGCCCGAGAGATTCTTGGCCTGCTGGACCTGCTGTTGCACGTAGAACTGGATGTCGTCGTCGAGGGTCAGCTGGACCATCGAACCGTTGACCGCCCGGTGCCGGTTGCGGTAACTGCCGGGAATGACGACGCCGTCCGATCCACGATCGTAGGTGACCGAGCCGTCGGTTCCGGACAGCACCGAATCCAGCGACTCCTCCAGTCCCAGCAGCCCGTGACCGTCCCAGTCGATGCCGCCGACGATGTTGGCCGCCAACGACCCGCCCGGGTACTGCCGCAGATCCTGCCGCTCCGAGCCGACTTCGGGGTATTTATCGGAGATCGCGCTGGCGACAGCGGGGTCGACTGCGCGGGCCAGATAAACGAAGTTCTCGTCGCTTTGCAACTTCTTCAGCACGGTCGCCGAATCCGGCTTGTTGCCCAGCCGGGTGGCGACCTCCTTGGCGATGTCCCGCAGCCGCTGCTGCGGATCGGGGGCCGCCGAGTTCTTGTTCTTGGCCTCGTCCAGCTGCTTGCGAATTCGCTTGGGCTGGAACGTCAACGCGCGCGACTCGGTGGTGAACGCCAGCTGATCCTTGTTGCGGTCGACGATGCTGCCGCGCACCGCCTTTTCGACGTCGGTGACCTTGAGCTGGCCCGCGGCCTGGGCGCGCAGCGAGGGCGCGTTGGTGACCTGCAGGACGAACAACTGGGCCGCCGCCACCACGATCAAGACCCCGATGGCCGCGTTTCCCGCCCGGTGGCGGAACACGAACGACGCGCCGCGGCTGCCCGCCTGCATGAGCTGCCGGGTGCGCCGCTCCCGCGCCGAGTGCCCGGTCCCGTCCTGCCGGTCGGCCGGCCGGGCTTTCCCGGTGGCCTTGCCCTCCTTGGCTCTCCAAAACCTCTTCGGCTCGCGGACGTCCTTGGCCTGCTGCTTCGCCCGCCGTTTCGGCTGACGAATCCCCTTGGCCTCCTGGGCTTTACGAGGACCGCGGGTGGGCTGCGATCGCCGGGCGCGGATGGAGTCGCCGGGGCTCACCGGGGCGCACCCGGCATCGCGACGGGCCCGGGCGCCGCGGGCTGCGGCACCAGCACCGGGGCGGCGGGGACGGTGGGGACAACCCCTTGAGGAAGGGCGGGGGCGACCGCCTGGGGAACAGCGAGCGCCGGCGCCCGCTGCACCGGAACCGGCACCTCCGCGGGTAGCGGCGCGGGCACCTGACCGGGCGGCGGAACCGGTAGGCCGCCCAACGGGATCGGCACCTCGGCGGGCAGCGGCGCGAGCGCGGGGCCCGCCGACGGCGCGGGCAGTCCCGGTACCGGCACACCCGATGCGGGCAGCGCACCGGGTCCCGTCGCGCCGGCGGGCGCACCCGGCGCGCCCGGCAGCTGGGGACCCGCCGGCGCCAGGTGCTGGCCACCCAGCGTCGACGCTCCGTCCGGTGCGCGCAACAGGGCCTCGGGCCCGGACCGCGCCGGCGGGGCCGCCACGGGGTCGGGCTGCAGCCGAACGGGGACCTCCGCGGGCGGCGCCGGCGGCGCCGGGGGCTGCGGCGGACCCTGTTCGGGGAGCTTGCTGTTCAACGGTGGCGGCGGCACCCCGTCCGCCGGCTTGGGCGTGCCGACCACCACCCAGTTCCCCGACGGGTCCTGCACCAGGTGCGCGGTGTCCCGCGTCGGGATCATCCCCAGCTTGCGGGCCGCCTCCGCCAGCGCCGGCGCGGATTCCGCTTCGCGCACATCGCGTTCCAGCGCCTCCTTCTGCTGTTGCAGCAGCCGGGTCCTCTCGCGCGCGTGACTCAACTTATAGGAGCGCTCGGCGGAGTCCGTGGACAACCACAGCGTCAGACCAAGCCCGAGACCGAGCGCGCCGATGACCAACACGACGAACGGGACCTTGCTCGCGAGGGTGCGGGGACGCAGATCGATCGCGGCCAGCCGGTCCGCCAGCCGCTCACTCAGGCGAGGGCGAACAACCTTGGGGGCCTTGGCTTTCCGCGCCTTGGCCCGCGCCTTGGCCTGACTGGTGCTCTTGGGCCGCGCCGGCCGCTCGACCGGCCGGGCGATGGGGCTGGTGTGCGGTCCGGACTTGGGCGCGCGGCTCTCGCGGGTGGGCGCCGAGCTCCGCCCGGGCCGGGTGCGGCGGGCCGGGCCCGGATCGGCCGTCGAACGCCTGCTCCGCCGGGCGGAACCGTCGCGCCCGCCGCGGCGATTCGGCGTTTCGCGCTTTGCTTTCATGCCTGGCCCTTCCCGGTTGCCTGCTCGATCCGTTCGACAGCTCGTAGTCGCACCGCGGCGCTGCGCGGATTGCGTTCCACCTCATCGGCATCCGCGCGTTCGGCGCCATGCGTCAGGGACCGGAACCGTGGCTCGTGGCCGGGCAGTTCGACCGGCAGGTCCACCGGTGTGCGGGAGGCGACCGCGTCGGCGAACAACCGCTTGACGATTCGATCTTCCAGCGACTGGTAAGCCAGCACCACCATGCGCCCGCCGACGGTGAGCGCCTCCAGCCCGGCCGGGATCGCGCTGCGCAGCGAGTTCAGCTCGTCGTTGACGGCGATCCGCAGGGCCTGGAAGGTCCGCTTGGCCGGATGCCCCCCGGTGCGCCGGGCCGGGGCCGGAATCGCCTGGTAGAGCAGGGCTACCAGCTCCGCGGTCGACGTGAACGGGGCGCGGGCGCGCTGGCGCACGATCTGCGCCGCGATGCGGCGCGCGAACCGCTCTTCACCGTAGCGATGCAGGATGTCCGCCAAAGCCGCTTCGTCGTAGGTGTTGAGGATCTCCGCCGCTGTCAACGGCGACTCCGGATCCATCCGCATGTCCAGCGGCGCGTCCTGAGCGTAGGCGAAGCCCCGCTCGGCGCGGTCGAGCTGCATGGAGGACACCCCGAGGTCGAACAGCATCCCGTCGACCGATTCGGCCGTGCGGTAACCGGATTCGGTCAGAGCCGCAGCGAGGCCGTCGTAGCGGGTGTGCACCAGGGTGACCCGGTCGGCGAACGGTGCCAACCGGTCCCCGGCGATGTCCAGCGCGCTGGGATCGCGGTCGAGTCCGATCAGCCGCAACCCCGGCAGGTCGGTCAGGAACCGTTCGGCGTGCCCGCCCGCGCCGAGGGTGGCGTCGAGGAGGACCGCGCCCGAACCGTCGGCGTGGTGGCGGGTCAGCGCGGGGGTGAGCAGTTCGACGCAGCGGTGCAGCAGGACGGGCACATGTCCGAAGTTCGCTGAATCGTCAACCACGGCAACACCTCCCCGGGTCGGGCGAGACGCCCCTGACCCCTCGGCGGCCAGGAGGGCCGGCGCCCTTGCATCGAGGTCCCTGTCCGAAGGCACGAACCTGGCGTTGGGGAAGTACGCCAGGGTCGGTTCGGGCAGAGGCCACGTTGCACGGGCATGCGCCTCAGATGATGTCGCCGAGTGCTTCATCGCTGGCCGCGGAGAAGTTCTCTTCGTGGGTCTGCTGGTAGTCCTGCCATGCTTGCGCATCCCAGATCTCCAGGTAGTCGACCGCTCCGATCACCACGCAATCCTTGGAGAGGTTCGCGTAGCGGCGGTGATCGGCCGACAACGTGATGCGTCCCTGCGCGTCGGGATGCTGCTCGTCCGTGCCGGCGGCGAGGTTGCGCAGGAATGCACGGGCGTCGGGGTTGCTGCGCGACGCCTTGCTCGCCCGGCGCGCGAGCTGCTCGAATTCACCCCGCGGATAGACGGCGAGGCTGTGGTCTTGGCTCTTGGTGACCATCAACCCCCCTGCCAGCGCATCGCGGAACTTGGCGGGCAACGTGAGCCGCCCCTTGTCGTCGAGTTTGGGCGTGTAGGTGCCGAGAAACACCAGCTCACCTCCCCGCTCGGGGTCACCCAAACACTGCAGCCACCATACCCCACAATCCCCCACTTCGCCCCATTCCGAGAGTGTCGTGGCGCAGTTTTCCGGGTTATCCGCCACCCGGGGCCCCCACTCCGCCCCACTGCGGCCTCCCTAGCGCTCTGAAGTGCGCTTTTTTCTTGCTTGTGGGGGCGCCGTGAGTACCCGCCAAAGCCGCGACCCGATGGCTTGAGTGGCCCCGGGTGGGGGCCGGTGGGGCTCGAATCCTGCCCCAAAGCTCGGTTAAGGCTCGGTTCGGCGTCGAAACGGCATCGACGGTTCGGCGATGGCGGGCCGGTCGGTATCTGGCTGCGACGATGGCGGCACCGGGCCGGTACGGACATGAAAACGGGGTAGCCGATGGCTACCCCGATGCGTCGGCGATGCCGTTAGTCGTCGAAGCGACGCCGGAAGCGGTCTTCCATGCGACTGGTGAAAGAACCTCCGCCGCCCTTGGTGCGGCGCTGGCGCAACGACCCGGGCGCCGAGCCCGGGTGGTCGGGCCGGCCGGACAACCGCGGACCGGTGATGGCGAACACCACGCCACCGAACATCACGATGAATCCGAAGACACTGAGAATCGGGAAGTTTCCGATCATGGTGGCCTTGAAGGCCACGCCGGAGACCAGCATTGCCAGGCCGATAACGAACAACGCCGCGCCCTGCAGGCGGCGGCGCGCGGTGGGTGCACGGAACCCTCCGCCGCGGACACTCGACGCGAATTTGGGATCTTCGGCGTAGAGAGCGCTCTCGATCTGATCGAGCATCCGCTGCTCATGATCGGAGAGTGGCATTCGTCCCTCCTTGCCGACAGTCTGGCGCGTAACTATCGATAGCACGCGGATGCCCGTTGCGCGGGCAACTAATTGAAATGATACGAGGTCAATCTGCGCCATACCACTGGTTCGGTCGCGATTCTATCCCGGCCGCGGCCGGGGGCCCATCCGAGCCGGAACGGCCGTGCGCTACAACCGGCTTCCCCGCCCGCGGTGGTTCGCCGCTTCGATGCCGCAACCGCTCGCCAATCGGCCTCCCCCGGGGCCGATAATGGCGGTGGCGAAGCGGGCCGGACGAACGGGCGCAGGACGAGGAGGACACCGCGAGTTGGCGATATTCCTCATCGATCTCCCGCCCACCGACATGGAGCGCCGTCTCGGCGACGCCCTCAAGGTGTACGTCGACGCGATGCGCTACCCGCGGGGCACCGAAAACCAGCGGGCCGCGATGTGGCTCGAGCACATCCGCCGTCGCGGCTGGCGCGGCGTGGGTGTGGTGGAGACCGAAGCGGCCGAGCCGGCCGGCGGCGCGGACGCACCGCTCCCGCCCGCCACCGAGCTGAGTAACGCGCCGCTGCTCGGCGTCGCCTACGGCTACCCGGGGGCGCCCGGCCAGTGGTGGCAGCAGCAGGTCATCCTCGGCCTGCAACGCGGTGGCCTGCCGCCGCAGGAGATCGCCGGCCTGATGAACAGCTACTTCGAGTTGACCGAGCTGCACATCCATCCGCGCGCGCAGGGCCGTGGCCTGGGTGAGGCGCTGGCCCGGCGGCTCCTCGCCGGCCGGGCCGAAGAGAACGTCCTGCTGTCCACGCCGGAGACCAACGGTGAGCTCAACCGAGCCTGGCGGCTGTACCGGCGGCTGGGGTTCACCGACGTGATCCGCCGCTATCACTTCGCGGGTGACCCGCGGGCCTTCGCGATCCTGGGCCGCAAGCTACCGCTGTGACCGCCGGCCGCCAGGCGCGTCCGGGCAGACCCGCCGAAGCGGCAGGCCGGATCTGGCACGATGACCTGGTGCGCGCCAGCCCTGCCCCGTCCCGGCCCCGAGGATTCACCGCGCGGCGGCGCCGCCTGGTAGCCATCGCGATGCTGCTCATGCTGGTGCCGCTGGCCACGGGGTGCCTGCGGGTCAGGGCGTCGCTCACCATTTCGCCCGACGATCTGGTGTCCGGCGAGATCGTCGCCGCCGCTAAACCCAAGACGCCCAAGGACACCGGCCCTCAGCTGGACAGCAACAACCTGCCGTTCAGCCAGAAGGTGGCGGTGTCGAACTACGACAGCGACGGCTACGTGGGGTCACAGGCGGTGTTCTCCGATCTGACCTTTGCCGAGCTGCCGCAGCTGGCCAACCTGAACTCCGACGCGCAGGGCGTCAACCTGTCGCTGCGCCGCAACGGCAACCTGGTGATCCTCGAGGGCCGCGCCGACCTCACGTCGCTCACCGATTCCGAAGCCGACGTCGAGCTGACCGTCGCCTTTCCCGGCGTGGTGACTTCCACCAACGGCGACCGGGTCGAGTCCACGGTGGTGTCCTGGAAGCTCAAACCCGGCGTCGTGAGCACCATGACCGCCCAGGCCCGCTACACCGACCCGAACACCCGCTCCTTCACCGGGGCGGGCGTGTGGTTGGGCATCGCGTCCTTTGCCGCCGCCGGCGTCGTCGCGCTGCTGGCCTGGATGAACCGCGACCGCTCGCCGCGGGTGACCGCCCCCCGCGACCAGCCGCCCAGCTAGCCCTGCTGCGCAGGTGACCAGTACGCCAGCATCTCCGCGAACGTCTGGAAAGCGGGCGCCGACACCCCGTAGGTCGCCTCGAGGTGGATGCTCAGCGGGAAGCCCAGCTCGGCGACCCCGTCGATCACGCTTTTGTACAGGTCGACCATGAGCCGACGCTTCTGCGGCGGTTCGCTGCCGGCCAATCGCCTGACGAACTCCTGCTCGGCGGCCACCGCCGCGTTACCCGGGTCCTGAATCAGCCAGTTGATCAGGCCGACCCGGCTCTCCATCTGCGGGACGAAGCCGAACGACAGCAGGATCTCCGGCCGGTGGTCGGTGCTCTCGGCGAACTCGCGCAGGAACCCCACGATCGCGTCGGAGTACAACAGCTGGGTCATGCCGTAGGTGGCGCCCTGGTCGCATTTGAAGTTGAACCGGCCGTGTTCCCCCTCACGGGTGGGGATCAGGATCACGCCGCGGTTGGGCACCAACTCGCGATAGATCGACAGCGCATCGGTCGGCGCGACGCCGGACCCCTCGCCGTCGTTCATGGTGCGCGGCACGCCGACGAAGACCACGCCCTCCATCCCGGCCTCGCGCAGATCGGTGAGCCGCTTGCGCAACGTCGGCTCGTCCGAGAAGGCGGTGACCTGGGTGCACAGCCCGTGCATTCCCGCCAGCTCGGGCTTGACGATCGACCAGAAGTCCAGGACGTCCAGCTTGGGTTTCATCGCAATGGGACGGTCGTCGTCCTCGGCGATGATGCCCGGAATCATCACGTGCCGGAGCCGGCCGACGAGACCGTATTCCGCCGAGAACTGCACCACCTTTCGCGCGTCTTCGAGCGCCCGCTCCCGGCCTTCATCGGCGTTGGGTGGCACCAGCTCGAGCGCAATGGTGTTGAGTGTCACGCGCCTTCTCTCCATCCGACGAATGTTTGGGGCGTCTCCCGGCCGCAGCAGCGGGCGGCCCCGACACCCCCGCCAGCATAGGCGTGGGGGTGCCACCCCCCTTGCGGCGGAATAGTAAGGCAGTCGAAGCAACCGCTGCCGCCCGCCCTCCCCGTGTGGCAACGACCTCCGGCGCTGCGCCGAATACACTGGTCGGGCCTGCCATACACCGGAGCCACGTCGAGGGAAAGGGGCGCCGCGCTGAGCCCGAAAGCCCCAGCAGCAGCGGCAACCGTCGAGTTGACCGGCGCGATCACCGATCGACTGCGGCGGTACCTGCACGACCGGCGCGCCGACACCGCCCACATCGGCGGCGACTACGAGGTATTGGTCGCCGCCCTCGAGGATTTCACGCTCAATGGGGGCAAACGGCTGCGGCCCGCCTTCGCCTACTGGGGCTGGCGCGCCGTAGCGACCGAAGAGCCCACTTCCGAAGTGCTGCTGCTGTTTTCCGCGCTGGAGTTGCTGCACGCCTGCGCGCTGGTGCACGACGATGTGATCGACGACTCGTCCACCCGCCGCGGCCGGCCGACGGCTCACGTCAAGTTCGCCGAGCTGCACCGCGACCGGCGGTGGCGAGGCTCACCGGAGCGATTCGGCATCTCGGCCGCCATCCTGCTCGGTGACCTCGCGCTGTCCTGGGCCGACGACATCGTCTTTCGCGCTGACCTGACCCCCGAGGCCGCGCGGCGCGTCCAGCGGGTGTGGGCCGCAATCCGCACCGAGGTGCTGGGCGGTCAATACCTGGACATCGTCGCCGAAGCCAGCGCCGACGAATCGATCGCGTCGGCGATGAACGTCGACACCTACAAGACCGCCTGTTACACGGTGTCGCGACCGCTGCAATTGGGGGCGGCCGCCGCCGCCGACCGACCCGACGTGCAGGACGTGTTCGGCCGGTTCGGGACGGACCTCGGGGTGGCGTTCCAGCTGCGCGACGACGTACTGGGGGTGTTCGGGGACCCGGACGTGACCGGCAAGCCGTCGGGTGACGACCTGCGGTCGGGCAAGCGCACCGTGCTGCTGGCCGAGGCGCTGGAGCTGGCGGACAAGTCAGATCCGTTGGGCGCCAAGCTGTTACGCGACTCGATCGGGGCGCAGCTGACCGACGCGGAGGTGGACCGGCTGCGGGCGGTCATCGAGTCCGTGGGGGCGCTGGCCGCAGCCGAACGGCGCATCGCCGAGTTGACCCGGCGGGCGCTGGACGTGTTGGCGGCCGCGCCCATCGACCCGGCGGCCAAGACGGGGCTTTCCGAGTTGGCCCGCATGGCCACCGACCGGTCCGCCTGAGCCGATGACGACCCCGACGCACATCCCGCCGTCCGACATCCCGGGAACGGAACCGGCTGGCGGCGGGCGGTTTTCGCGCCTGCGCGCGTTCGCCACCAGCGAGCAGTCCGCGCCGGCGAAGCTCGGCATGCTCGGTTCGTTACTGATCACCGTGGGCGGCCTGGGGGCGGGCAGCATCCGGCAACACGACCCGCTCTTGGAGTCGATCCACATGTCGTGGCTGCGATTCGGCCATGGCCTGGTGCTGTCTTCCGTGGTCTTGTGGACGGGTGTCGGCCTCATGCTGATCGCCTGGCTGGGGCTGGGCCGGCGCGTACTGGCCGGCGAGATGACCGAGTTCATGATGAAGGCCACCACCGGCTTCTGGCTGGCGCCGTTGCTGCTGTCGGTGCCCGTCTTCAGCCGGGACACGTATTCCTACCTGGCCCAGGGCGCGCTGCTACGCGACGGCCTCGATCCCTATGCGGTCGGCCCGGTCGCCAACCCGAACAGCCTGCTGGACAACGTCAGTCCCATCTGGACGATCACCACCGCCCCCTATGGCCCGGCGTTCATCTTGGTGGCGAAGTTCGTCACCATGGCCGTCGGCAACAACGTGGTGGCCGGGACGGCGCTGCTACGGCTGTGCATGCTTCCGGGACTGGCGCTGCTGATCTGGGCCACCCCACGATTGACCCGCCACCTCGGCACCGACGGCCCGACGGCGTTGTGGATCTGCGTTCTCAACCCGCTGGTGCTCATCCATCTGATGGGCGGGGTGCACAACGAGATGCTCATGGTGGGGCTGATGGCCGCCGGCATCGCGCTGAGTTTCGCCGGCCGCCACGTCCTGGGCACTTCGTTGATCACCGTGGCGATCGCGGTCAAGGCGACCGCCGGCATCGCCCTGCCGTTCATGGTCTGGGTGTGGACGCGGCATCTGCGTGACCGCCGCGGGTACCGGCCGGCCTGGGCGTTCGTGGCGGCCACGGCGATGTCGCTGCTGATCTTCGCCGTCGTGTTCGGGATCCTGTCGGCCGTGGCACACGTGGGCCTGGGATGGCTGACGGCGCTGGCCGGGTCGGTGAAGATCATCAACTGGCTCACGGTGCCGACCGCGGCCGCCAACCTCATCCACGCCGTGTTCAGCGGGGTTTTCGCGGTGCACTTCTACCCGCTGCTGCGGATCACCCGGCTCGTCGGCATCGCGACCATCGCGGTGTCGCTGCCGCTGTTGTGGTGGCGGTTCCGGCGCGACGACCGGGCCGCGCTGACCGGCATCGCGGTCTCGATGCTGGTCGTGGTGCTGTTCGTCCCCGCGGCGTTGCCGTGGTATTACTCCTGGCCGCTGGCGGTGGCGGCCCCGCTCGCGCAGTCACGACGGGCGATCGCGATCATCGCCGGCCTGTCCACGTGGGTGATGGTGATCTTCAAACCCGACGGCTCGCACGGGATGTACTCATGGCTGCACGTCTCGCTGGCCACCGCCTGCGCGCTGGTCGCCTGGTACACCCTCTACCGCGCCCCCGACCATCGGACCGACAACCGGTCCGATCAGGCCCGCGAAGACGAAGTCACCGCTCAGTAAGCCATGGCCTGCGCCCGGCGCACCACTTCGCGGGCCTGGTGCGCGTGTAGGGCGTCGACGGGGCGGGCGTTGCTGATGGCATCCCGGCTGCCGTCGTGGGTGATGGTCAACGAGGGGTCGGGGGTGAACAGCCACCGCACGATCTCGGTTTCGTGGTAGCCGCCGTCGTGCAGGATCGTCAACAGTCCTGGCAGGCTCTTGACCACCTCACCGGACTTGGTGAAGAACACCTGCGGCACCACCACGCCGCCGTCCCGCTTCACCGCGACCAGGTGACCCTCGCGGAGTTGCTGCTGGACCTTGCTGACCGAAATCCTGAGCAATTCGGCCACCCGCGGCAGGTCGTAGGTTGGCTCGTCGGGATCCAAAACGTCGTCGCCGGCAGGAATGCTGCTCACGGCGCCAGTGTAGGCCTTGCCACGCGGATCGAACCGGTGTTTTCCGGCCAATCGGGGGCCGCACCTACGATGGCCCCGTGGCCGAAGCTGAACCGCCCGGCGCTGCCCCGGGACGCCCCGGCCCGCATCGCCGCCGGATCGACACCGCGACGGGAGACCCCTTGGAGGGCGCGTTGCTGGATGGCCGATACCTGGTGCAGTCCAGGATCGCCAGCGGCGGAACGTCGACGGTGTACCGCGGTCTGGACACCCGGCTCGACCGGCCGGTGGCGGTGAAGGTGATGGATTCCCGCTACGCGGGCGACGACCAGTTCTTGACCCGGTTTCAGCGCGAGGCCCGCGCGGTCGCCAGGCTCAAGGACCCGGGCCTGGTCGCGGTCTACGACCAGGGCTTGGACGCCCGCCACCCCTTCCTGGTGATGGAGCTGATCGAGGGCGGGACGCTGCGCGAGCTGCTGGCCGAGCGCGGGCCGATGCCGCCCTATGCCGCGGCCGCGGTGCTGCGCCCGGTGCTGGGTGGCCTCGCCGCGGCGCACCGGGCCGGTCTGGTCCATCGCGACGTCAAGCCGGAGAACGTGCTGATCTCCGACGACGGCGACGTGAAGATCGCCGATTTCGGCTTGGTCCGCGCCGTCGCGGCCGCTGGAATCACCTCCACCAGCGTCATTTTGGGGACCGCGGCCTACCTCTCACCCGAGCAGGTGCGCCACGGCGACGCCAGTCCCCGCGGCGACGTGTACTCCGCCGGGATCCTCACCTACGAGTTGCTCACCGGCCGAACACCGTTCACCGGCGACTCGCCGCTGTCGATCGCCTACCAGCGACTGGACACCGACGTGCCGCCGCCCAGCGCCCAGATCGACGGTGTGCCGCCGCAGTTCGACGAGTTCGTGGAGCGCGCGACCGCGCGCGACCCCGCCGACCGGTACGCCGACGCGATCGAAATGGGCGCCGAACTCGACGCGATCGCCGAAGAGCTTGGGCTGCCGGACTTTCGGGTCCCGGCGCCGCGCAACTCGGCGCAGCACCGCTCGGCGGCGCTGCAGCGTGGCGGCACGAGCCAGCACCCGGTCGCGCCGGCACGGCCCGAACCACCCGCGGCCGCCCCGGTCCGCCAGCCCACCGCCACCCAGATCAGCACCATGCGCCGGCCGTGCTGCCGGGCGAACGCGAATTCACTGATCGGAATGCCCGCG